>QNCW01000027.1 GCA_003645885.1 Candidatus Latescibacterota bacterium
AATATATCGGCCAGTATGTCTGGCTTAGGATTTTCGCTGGCCTGGTTAAGGTATGTGTTGGTGTGGAAAACAAGGTCATCACATCTTTTAAACTCCATGATTAGGTGGGGAGGTTTGGCTTTGACACAACTGGGGAATTTTGGCTTTAACGGAACAGGTCGCCCCTTTTTTTGTTGCCAAGGGAGGGCCTTGGGTGTATATTTAAAGTGGGGAGGCTCGGACGACACACGTATGATGACCTGCGAGGCCATGGTCCTGGAGGCCTTCGGCGAGCCTTTAAGGCCGAAGGAGATCGAAGTCCCCGAGCTCGAGGAAGGTCAGGTCCTCGTGAGGCTCGAGGCCTCAGGGGTCTGCGGTTCCGACGTCCACATGGCCGACGGGGAGGACCCGAGGACCCCCCTTCCCATGGTGCTCGGCCACGAGGGGGTGGGAAGGGTGGTGAAGGTGAGGGGCAAGAAGAGGTACGTAGACGGCACCTCCTTAAGGGAGGGGGACAGGGTGCTCTGGAACAGGGGGGTGGTGTGCGGAAGGTGCTACTGGTGCACGAAGGCGGGACAGCCCTGGCTGTGCCCCGAAAGGTGGGTCTACGGGATCCACCGTTCCCTGGACGACCCTCCCGGCCTGAACGGATGTTACTCGCAGTATGTGATCCTCGATCCCAAGACCGACATCTTCCAGGTGCCCGACGACCTGGACCCGGCGATCCTGGTCCCCGCCTCCTGCTCGGGGGCCACGGCGGCGCATGCCTTTTCCCTCAGGCCCCCGAGGAGGGGAGAGGCCGTGCTGGTCCAGGGGCCCGGGCCTTTGGGGCTCTTCGCTGTGGCCTTCGCAAGGAAGTTCGGCGCGGACCCAGTGATCTTAGTCGGAGGCACGGAAAGCAGGCTCGAGGTCGGAAGGAGGCTCGGGGCCACCCACACCCTGAACAGGAGGGAGACCACAGAGGAGGAACGCAGGGACTTCGTCCTCGGGCTCACGGACGGCAGAGGTGTGGACCTGGCCTACGAGGCTGTAGGGAACCCAAAGGCCCTGGTCGAGGGCCTCAAGCTCGTGAGGAGGGGTGGAAGCTACCTCTCGATGGGCTTCGGAGTCCCCGCAGGGTCGGTGACCTTGGACGTATATCACGACCTCGAGGTGAGGGACCTGGCCCTCTACGGAGTCTGGGTCAGCCACACCGAACACACTAAGATGGCCTTAGAGCTTATCTTGGAGAGGAAGGATGACTTTTCCCACCTCGTGACGCACAGGTTCGGGCTCCACGAGGCGAACGAGGCATTGGAATCCGTAAGGAGCAGGAGCGCCGTGAAGGCCGTGATCCTTCCTTAGGGGCTATCCGAGCGAAGCGAGGAACTTTCTGAGGCTCGGAAGGTGGTGAAGGAAGATGCGTAGGTGGATGAAGTTCGCAGCTTGGAGGGAAGTTCCCGAGGGGAGGTGGGCGGACTGGAGGTGGCAGGTGGAGAACTCCATATGCCGTGCGGACGCCTTGGCGGAACTTCTCCCACTTTCCGAGGACGAGAGGAAGGCGATAGCAGAGGTTTCGAAGGTCTACCCCATGAGGATAACCCCGCATTATCTCTCGCTCGTAGAGGATCTCCACGACCCTTCCGATCCCGTAAGGCTCCAGGCCGTGCCGCTTCCGGAGGAGCTCGACCCTGTGGGCGAGGAAGATCCTTTGGACGAGACGATGGATTCCCCGGTTCCCGGCCTCACCCATAGGTACCCCGACAGGGTGCTACTGGTGACCACGAACTTCTGCCCCACCTACTGCAGGCACTGTACGAGGAAGAGGATATGGTGCAGGTGGGAGGAGCCTGATTTAGGCGAGTGGTTCCGTTACATAAGGGCACATCCCGAGGTGAGGGACGTCCTGGTCTCGGGGGGAAGCCCCCTCTGCCTTCCTCTGGCGAAGTTGGAGGAGATCCTGAAGGGCATATGCGAGATACCCCATGTGGAGGTCGTGAGGCTCGGGGCCAGGGAGCCCGCCACCCTTCCCCAGAGGTTCTCGGACCCGGAGCTTTTGGAGGTACTCGAGAGGTACAGCAGGAAGCTCTGGATGGTGGTCCACTTCAACCATCCCCGTGAGGTCACCCCCGAAGCGAAGGAGGCGGTATGGAAGGTCCTCAGGCTCGGAATCCCCGTGCTGAGCCAGACCGTGCTCCTTAGGAACGTGAACGACTCTCCTGGGATCATGAGGGAGCTCATGAGGAGGCTCCTGGCCGTAAAGGTCAAGCCTTACTACATCCTCCACGGTGACCCGGTCAAGGGGACCATGCACTTCAGGACGAGCCTCGGGAGGGGAAACGAGGTGATGGAGGGCCTGAGGGGACATATCTCAGGGCTCGGGGTCCCACATTACATGGTGGACCTGCCGTACGGTGCAGGGAAGGTACCCGTGGGCCCGAACTACCTCCTGACCTCGGGGGAGAAGATGGCCGTGTTCAGGAACTACGAGGGACTACTGGTGGCCTATCCCTTGGACGGGAAAGGAGATGAAGATGAAAGCCAGGGGGTATCAAAGCTCCTCTCCTCTGGAGGGGCCCTCGTCCCCGACGGTGTCCCGAGGCTCGGGAGGAGAAGGTAGGAACTCTATCTTATCCCCCACCCTCACCCCGTGGGCCCTGAACCAGCCCCTGTGGACCTCGAGGGCGTAGAGCACGGGCCTGGGGGGAAGGTGGACGCTCTCGTCTAAAGGCTCCATGTCCTCTATGGCGACTATGGTCCTCCGGGAATCTATGAAGGCTATCGAAAGGGGGATGAAGGTGTCCTTCATCCAGAACCCGTGCATGGCCTCCCTGTCGAAGGCGAACAACATCCCCTCGTCCCACCCCATCTCCTCCCTGAACATGAGCCCCTGGCTCCTGCTTTTGGGGGTGGAGGCAACTTCGACCTTAAGCGGCACCCCTCCCACCGATATCCAGATCTTGTCCCCGTCCGCAAGTCCGTGCTCGGGCGGAGGGGACCTGCCGCAGGCCAGGACCAGGCCGAGTAGGAACACGACGCACCGCACGGCCTACCCCTTGGTGAACTCGGGGTTCTGGGTCAGTTCCCTGAGGAAGTCGGTGGCCGAGTATTCGGTGCAGTCCGCTTCCTGCATGACCGCTTCAACTATCTCCCTACGGGTCCTCCTGTTGTACACGAGGTCGTCCAGTAGCTTCCTGCACTTCTCAGGACCTAAGGTCTTCGCTACCTCCTTGGGCGTCAGCCACTTGCTACCCAACCTTACCTCCCTTCCTGAGGATGGGTCCTACCACAGTTTAAGGATAAACATGGGAGGTCCCCTTGTCAAGGGGTGAGCCGGACCTTTCCGTTAGGATAGGCCCCCTCGTCCTCAAGAACCCGGTGCTCGTGGCGTCGGGCACTTTCGGGTACGGGGACGAGTACGCCCCCCTCCTGGACCCCTCAGGGCTCGGGGGGATAGTGGTCAAGTCCTTGACCCTCAGGCCGAGGGACGGTGCCCCTCCCCCCAGGCTCGCCGAGACCCCCGCAGGGATGCTCAACGCTATAGGTCTCCAGAACATAGGGGTCGAGAGGTTCATCTCCGAGAAGCTCCCCTTCCTGAGGGGATATGACACGAGGGTCGTAGTGAGCGTAGCGGGGGAGACGACCGAGGAGTACGGGGAGCTCGCCGGGAGGCTGGACCTGGACGGGGTGGACGCCCTGGAGGTCAACATATCCTGCCCGAACGTGGAGAAGGGCGGCATGCTCTTCGGTTCCGATCCAGACTCGGCCTACGAAGTGGTCTCCACCGTGAGGAGGGCTACATCTAAGCCCGTGATAGCGAAGCTCACCCCCCACGCATCGGACGTGGCGAAGGTGGCGGAGGCCGTGAGGGAGGCCGGGGCCGATGCGGTCTCGCTCATAAACACCTTGGTCGGGATGGCGGTGGACGTTGAGACCAGGAGACCCAAGCTCGGCAACGTAACCGGGGGCCTTTCAGGCCCCGCTGTAAGGCCCGTGGCCTTGGCGCTCGTGTGGAAGGTGGCGTCGGCCGTCCGGATCCCCGTGATAGGGATAGGGGGGATATCCTCCCCGGAGGACGCCCTGGAGTTCCTCATAGTTGGAGCAAGGGCGGTCCAGGTGGGGACGGCCACCTTCTTCCGGCCGAGGACGGCGCTTGAGGTCGTAGACGGCATAAGGGAGTACATGGAAAGACACGGGTTCGGTTCCATAGATGAGCTTTCGGGAAGCCTGGAGGTCCGAAGATGAGGAGCGTGTTTCTGACCTTGGTACTGTTGGGATGCACCTACGCCCCTACCTACACCGCTAGACCCTACCAGGTCGGCCTTGCGAGCTACTACGGGGAGAAGTTCCATGGAAAGAGGACAGCGAGCGGGGAGATCTACAACATGTACGATATGACGGCAGCCCACAGGACCCTGCCCTTCGGCACATATGTGATGGTGACCAACCTCGAAAACGGAAGGAGCGTGGTGGTGCGCATAAACGACAGGGGCCCCTTTGCAAAGGGCAGGGTGATAGACCTATCGTACGCTGCGGCCAAGAGGCTCGGTATACTCCACAAGGGGGTGGCGAAAGTTCGTATAGATGTATTGGCCCGACCGGAAAGATAAAGCCCCCGTGGAAATTTCCACGGGGGCTTCGGTTTCCTATCCTCAGTACTCCGGAGGAGGAGGCGTCGTGGTCTGCTTCTCCTTCTCCGGGATCTCGGTCACCATGGCCTCGGTGGTGAGCAGGAGCCCGGCCACGCTCGCGGCGTTCTCTAAGGCCGTGCGCACCACCTTGGTCGGGTCTATTATCCCGGCCTCCATGAGGTCGCAGAACTCGCAGGTCTCGGCGTTGAAGCCGAAGGCGCCCTCGCCCCCCTTGACCCTCTCCACCACCACGGCCCCCTCCATGCCGGCGTTGTTGGCTATCCACTTAAGGGGCTCCTCGAGGGCCTTCCTCACTATGTCCACACCTATCTTCTCGTCGCCCTCGGCCTCGACCTCGTCCAAGGCCGGGATGGCCCTTATGAACGCCACACCGCCTCCGGGGACTATCCCCTCCTCCACCGCAGCCCTGGTGGCGTGGAGGGCGTCCTCGACCAAGGCCTTGCGGTTCTTCATCTCGGCCTCTGTGGGTGCTCCCACGTTTATCTCAGCCACACCACCTGCGAGCTTGGCCAGGCGCTCCTGGAGCTTCTCCCTATCGTAGTCGGAGGTGGTCTCCTCTATCTGCCTCTTTATCTGGTTGATGCGACCCTTTATGGCCTCAGGATCGCCGGCGCCCTCCACTATGGTGGTGTTGTCCTTGTCTATCGTCACCCTCCTGGCCTTGCCGAGGTCGGAGAGCTGGGCGTTCTCGAGCTTGAACCCGGCCTCCTCGGAGATCACCCTACCGCCGGTGAGGATGGCTATGTCCTCGAGCATGGCCTTGCGCCTCTCCCCGAAGCCAGGGGCCTTCACGGCCGCGCACCTGAGGGTGCCCCTGAGCTTGTTTACCACGAGGGTGGCCAGGGCCTCGCCCTCGACGTCCTCGGCTATAACGAGGAGGGGCTTGCCCATCTGGGCCACCTTCTCGAGGATGGGGAGGAGGTCCCTCATGGAGCTTATCTTCTTGTCGTGGATAAGGATGAGGGGCTCCTCAAGCACGGCCTCCATGGTGTCCGGGTTGGTTATGAAGTACGGGGAGAGGTAACCCCTGTCGAACTGCATCCCCTCCACGACCTCCATCGTGGTCTCGGTGCCCTTGGCCTCCTCCACCGTGATCACTCCGTCCTTGCCGACCTTCTCCATGGCGTCCGCTATCAGCTCACCTATGGAGGGGTCGTTGTTGGCTGAGATTGTGGCCACCTGGGCTATCTCCCTACGGTCCGAGACCTCCTTGCTCTGCTTCTTGATGGCCTCGACAGCGGCCTTAACCGCCTTGTCTATGCCACGTTTGATGGCCATGGAGTTGGCGCCGGCGGTTACGGCCTTGAGGCCCTCCCTATATATGGCCTGGGCCAAGACCGTCGCTGTAGTGGTGCCGTCGCCCGCCACGTCGCTCGTCTTGGAGGCCACCTCACGGACCATCTGGGCGCCCATGTTCTCGAACGGGTCCTCGAGCTCTATCTCCTTGGCGACCGTCACGCCGTCCTTGGTGACGGTCGGAGAACCGAACTTCTTGTCCAGTATTACATTATGACCCTTAGGTCCGAGGGTGACCTTCACAGCATCCGCCAGCTTGTCCACACCCGTCCTTATCGCTTCCCTGGCATCTATGTTGAACTTCAGCTGTTTTGCAGCCATATCCATCACCTCCTTATTCCTCGACTATGGCCAGTATATCGCTCTCGGGCATTATGAGGTGCTCCTGTCCGTCTATCTTGACCTCCGTGCCCGCATACTTTCCGTAGAGCACCTTATCCCCGACCTTAACGTTCATGGGTATCGTCTTACCGTCCTCGGTCACACGGCCCGGCCCCACAGCTATCACTTCTCCCTGCTGGGGCTTCTCCTTGGCCGTGTCCGGGATTATTATCCCCCCCGCGCTCTTCTCGGCCTCCTCTTCTAAGGGTTTCACCAGGACCCTGTCCGCCAGAGGTTTCACCTTCATCCCGGAATCACCTCCTCCCTAAGGTTTTAGAGTTTAATCACATATACATTGAACTTTAGCACTTACTTTTTATGAGTGCTAAGTTGGATGCTAAATATATACATTTCTGTTAGAAATTCCAAAGGAGAGACAGCAGAATTAATGGCAAATATCACCAAATTTCGGTTGATAATCCAGTTTTTCTACTTTTTCCTTGAATATTCTAAAAATTCCTTCCTCAGTCACTAAGTAATCGAGCCTCTGGTCGTGGGGGTCCTCGGGGATGCGAGGGACCACCTGGAAGTCGAAGGCGAGGCCTACCTTGGGTGCTGAGACTTGGGAGAGGAACCTATCGTAGTACCCCCTCCCGAAGCCGAGCCTGTACCCCCTCCTGTCGAACGCCACCCCCGGGACTATTACAAGGTCCAGCTCCTCTACGTCCACCTCCCTGCGATGCTTCGGTTCCCACAGCCCGAACCTTCCCCTCACGAACTCGGACGAGGAGTCCACCTCGCAGTGAACCATATCGTCGCCGGACACCACGGGCACCACGACCCTCTTTCCATCGTCCAAGGCCCTGGATATGAGGGGCCAGGTGTCCACCTCGTCGTCCAAGGAGATGTAGGTGTGTACGGTCCGGGAGTTCCTATAGACAGGATGGGAAAGGAGGTGGGAGAGCACTGCCTTGCTCTGCCTCTTCGCCTCGTCCGAGGGTAGGGCCCTCCTGAGCCTGAGCATCCTCCTCCTGAGCCGAGCCTTGGTCACGCCATCCTCCGGGGTATGTCGGGGTTCGTACCCGAGCTTCTTCCTTCCAAGGCCTTCCTCAACTTCCTGGCCAATTCCCTCATGGATATCGGCTTCTGTACGAAACCTACAACCCCTTCGGAGATCAACTCCCTGACATCCTCACCCAATCCGTACCCGCTCAAGATCAGGACCCTCGCATCGGGGTCCATCTCCTTCAGCCTCCTGTAAAGCTCCCTCCCTCCCATCCTCGGCATCACCATATCGGAGAGGACCAAATCTATCTTCCCCAGATGTTCCCCGTAGAGCCTCAACCCCTCCTCTCCGTCCGAGGCTGTGAGCACCTTATACCCAAGCCCCTCCAAGATCCCCCTGAGCGACTCCCTTACCCCCTCCTCGTCTTCCACCACGAGCACGGTCTCGCTCCCTCTCGGCACCTCCTCCTCCCCCTCTTCCTCCGGAGGGGCCTCCTGAACGAGCTCCGGAAGGTAGACACTGACCAAAGTTCCCCTCCCCACCTCGCTCTCTATGGATATGTGCCCTTTATGTTGCTTCACTATGCCGTAGACCTGGGAAAGGCCGAGGCCCGTACCCCTGCCCGGCTCCTTGGTGGTGAAGAAGGGATCGAAGGCCCTCTCCAAGACCTCCGGAGGCATTCCCGTTCCGGTGTCCCTGACCGTCACGAGGATGTAGCGGCCGGGGGCGAGCTCCGGGTCCCAGGACCTCACCTCCTCCCCCAGCTCCACCTTGTCCAACCCTATCTCGAGCTTTCCTCCCCCGGGCATGGCGTCCCTTGCGTTGAAGGCCAGGTTCATCACGACCTGCTGCATCTGTGTCGGATCGGCGTTTACGGTGTAGGTGCCTGGCTCGGCCTTCAAGCTCAGCTCTATGTTCTCCGGGATCGAGCTCTTCAGGAACTTCACCATCTCCTTGAGGAAAGGCAGCAGATCCATAGGTCTGGGCTCGCTCGTGGACCTGCGGCTGAAGTCCAGGACCTGGCGGACGAGCCTCGCCGCCCTCCTTCCCTGGGAGATTATGGTCCTGAGGCACTCCCCGAGCTCGGATTCGGGTTCCACCTTCATAAGCGCTATCTCCGCATACCCCATGATGACGCTCAGTATGTTGTTGAAGTCGTGAGCTATGCCCCCGGCCATCTGACCTACGGCGGCGAGCCTCTCCTGCTGGGCCTGCATCCTCTGGGCCTCCCTCTCCTCCGTCACGTCCCTTATGACGATCACGGTCCCTCTCGATCCTTCCTTCCCGAAGGGGGAGGCCGTTATCTCGAACGTCCTTTCCGGAGGACCCGGGACCACGACCTCCTGATGCTTGCCGCTTCTGGTCATCTCCAGTATGACATCGAGCTCCACCCCTCCGAACCGCCTTACGGGCCTCTTCCCTCCCAACCTCGCCTTGGTGAGCAGGGGAAGGAACTCCCTCGCCCTCGGGTTGGCCACGGTTATCATCCTCTCCTTGTCCAATATCACGACCCCCTCCCTCATCCCTTCTATCGCCGCCTCAAGCCTCGTCTTCTCGGCAGCTAAGACCGCCTTGAGCCTCTGGACGGATATCGCCGCCTGTTGGACCAGGGTATCGAGGACTTCCCTGCGCTCCTTTGGGAAGGCGTCCTCGGCCTCGGCTCCGGCGAACACGAGCCCTATGGTCTTGTCGTCCACGACGAGGGGGACGAAGAACTTCGTCCCGAGGTAGGGGACGACAGGGGCGTCTCGGCGGTAATCGTGCGCCTCGAAGACGACCTCCTCCACTTCCTCGATCTCCATACCGCCCATCTCCACGAACCTCTCCAGCATGAGCCTCTTCACCTCCACGAGCACCTCCTCGGAGATGGGGCGGGCTTTCTTTATGAACATCTCCTTCAGATCGTCCACGACCAAAAGCGAACCTGCGACATCGTACGGTAGTATCCTGTGGAGGTACTGGAGCACGAGCTTAAAGAGGTCGCTGTAGCTTAATGTGTGCCCTATCTGCTGGGAAAGTTCGTACAAAACCTGAAGCTCGAAAGTGCGCTCCTGGACCTTTCGCTCCAAGTTCTCGTTTAGTTCCTTAAGCTCCTCTAAGAGCCTCCTCTTCTCGGTAACGTCCTGGAGGGCGACCACGACAGCCCTCCTGCCCCTGTGCGAAAGGAGGGCGGTGTTGACGAGGACGTGGAGTTCCCTCGTCTCGTCTCCCATCCTGACCTTCACCGTGGCCTCGAGGTCCCTGTGAGGTCTTCCCTTCTTGAAGGTCGAGGACACGGCCCTTATGACCCCACATCCCTCGCAGGCCGGGGCGGAACCACATCCTCCCTCCGCATGTACGCATCCTAAGGCCTCCCCCGCCATCCTCCCCACGGCTTCCCCGAGGGGGACCTCCATACATTCTGAAAGGACTTCGTTCATCTCCAACACCCTGAGGTCCTCGTCCACCACCAATATCGGCAGGGGAGAAGCGCGGAACACCGCCGCCAGCTCCTCCGCTGTCTCCCTGGCCCTCTCGGCCTGGTCCAGGAGGTACCCCAGGACCTTGGAACGTCTCAGGACCCCTAAGGGCCTCCCCTTCTCGGTTACTACTAAGGCCTCCCCACCCTCGCTCTCTAAGATGCCCAATGCCTCCCTCACCAATAGGTCCGGCGGAACCTCAGGGGCCTCGGGGAGACCTGCATCCATGAGAGTCCTCGTCCTCGGGATGCCCGCCAAGGTCCCGGGCGTCACGTACCGCCATCGCCCCTCCACCCGCACCAGGGCGAAGGGGACCCCATCCTCGGAGAGCCTCCTCAAGGCCTCCCCCACGGAGTCGTCCGGGGGAAGCAGAGGAGCTTCCTCTACAAGCTCCCCTATTTCTTCGCTCATTCTTCCCTCACCTCCCGTGTCACCGAGACGCTGATCTCGACCTCCACCCTGAGGCAGTCGGTCTCGTCCATTATGGCACCCGCCTCCTCCAGGAGCATGGGGATGAACTTATCCCTCGGAAGCTTCCTCAGGTCGGACTTGCGGACTATGACCGCCTCGATTGTGGGATGCTCCACCGGTATAAGCTCGAACTGTCCCTTCAGCAGCACCTCGAGCGACTGGAAGAGGGCCTTCGGGCCTATGGGAGCTCGCTTCCCCACTATCAGCGCGTCCCGGACGGGGGGAAGGCTAAACTGTGTGAAAGTGGCATGTAGTGTGATTGTTCTCCCTCCTTTAGCGGTCCCCTGCCCCATCCTTCCTCCCTCTTCCTCAGAACTCCAATATCTCCAAGGCGCTATGGAAGGTGGCCACAAAGGTCAGATCGTCCACCTTCCTCGCCCTCTTGGGCTTGAACTTCTCGGCGTACTCCTCCTTCCCGAAGGCGAGCCTGCCTTCTATGGGAAGCGGCAACCTGAAGGGCTTCAGGGACGGCGCCTTCTCTACGGCCTCCCTCGCCCCCCTCCTTATCTCCTCCCTCGCCCTTTTAGGGGACAACATCTTAGCACAATGCCTGCTGTAACCTTCCTTCACGACCACGGTCACCACATCCTCGCCCAGAAGCTCCTTGGCCTCCCTGCACGCAGCCAGGTCCCCGGAGACCATGGCCACGGGGACTCCGTAGTGCCCAGCTATCAGGGCTACCTGTCCTATCTCCCCCATCTCTATCCCGTTGTACCAATACCTCGTCTCCGCCTTGGAGCTCTGGGTGTGGTGTAGCACGCCGTCTGGAGTTCCGAGCTTGGCGTGAAATCCCACGCAGAGCACCGCCCCAAAGCTTTCGTCCAAACCTAAAAGGGGATGAGGTCTTACAGGACCCGTCACGAAGTACGCTTCCGGGTGCATCTCCTCGGGAACGAAGTTGAACCCACCTCCGTGCCCGTCCAGGACCACGACCTCCTCCGCCCCTGCGTCCAGACATCCTTGGACTGCGGCGTTGACCTCCCTCGTGAGCAGGAACCTGGCCTCCTCGTAGAGCGGTGGAACCTTCTCCCTGGTCTGCTCGAAGAGGCAGATTCCGCTTACCCCCTCCAGGTCGGTCACTATGTAAACCTTCATTCCTCCTCCTCAGTGATGTGGCGCATGTCGCACCTCCTTGATCATCCTGTAGACCAACCTCCACCCCAGCTCCCTAAGGTCGTCCGGAGAGAGATATCCCCTCACGGACTCGTCGAAGAGCACGTTTGCGTTCGAGGGGACCTCTTCGTCCCCCTCCCATAGCACGAACGCCACCTTGACCTTGGGGAAGACCTGGAATACGACGCCCACGTCCCCGTAGTCTAACTCCTCCCCCCCCAAAGCCTCCGCCGCCTCCACGAGCTTTCCTCCGGCCCCAGAGAAGCATTTTAAAAGGGGCTCTACTACCCTCTTCCGGAAGGCGGGGAAATAAGGTGCTCCCCCGGGAAGGTCCGAGAACGATATCCACCTCCCGGTAGGGGGCATCCCCGAGGCGTTGATGAGGTACCTGAGGGTTATCACCTGCTCTATGAGGGGAAGTTCGGGCTGGAAGGCGACCTGAGGTAGGAAGATTCGGAGGGTCTCACGCAGGAACCGAACTTCTAAAACCCCGGACCCACGCCTCGCCCCGCTCCTCCGACACACCTCCTCCAGGTCGGCACTCCGCAACTTTTCTGCAGCTATTTCAAAGGCAAGCTTATAGTTCTGCTGAGGAGGAGGAAGCTTCATAACTTTATCGGCTCCACAAGGTCGCCGCACGAGAGGGTGGACCGACCACGGCCTTCGGAGGTTCTCTACCCCCCTCTCCTAGAGCCTCCTCAGGACCTCCCTTCAGTCCTTTAGAGCCTCCTCATCAGTGCCACGACCTTCCCCGCTATCCTGAACTCCTCTGAGGGTCCGTCCACGACTATGGGTTCGTACCTGGGGTTCTCTGGAACGAGCAAGATCTTGTCCCCCTTAGGCACGAACCTCTTGACCGTGGCCTCCTCCCCTAAGACCGCCACAACTATGTCCCCCCTCTGAGCGGTAGGCCGACAGATGGCTATAACGTAGTCACCCGGCAGGATCCCTGCCCCGACCATGCTGTCACCCTCGACCCTGAGGGCGAAGGCATCCCCCGGCGGGACGAAGGCCCTGCTCACGGGAAGTGCACCCTCTATGTTCTCCTGGGCCAAGATCGGCTCACCGGCCCTCACCCTCCCTACGACCGGCACTATCCTCACCCCCTCCGCCCCCGGCGGGAGCCCTCCCAGAAGCTCTATCCCCCTGGCCATAGAGGGATGCCTCCTTATGTACCCCTTCCTCTCTAGGGCGTCCAGGACAGCGAAGACAGCGTTGGTGGACGAGAACCCGAAGGCTTCCCTTATCTCCCTTATGGTCGGGGGGAAACCGTTACAGGAGATACTGTCGGCTATGAAATCGTAGACCTGCCTCTGTCTATCGGTGAGCCCCCTCAAAACTTGACCTCCGTCTCTACGGTGACATATTTGTGCCTCTTGGGATTTTTGGCTGTTCCCGTGTACTCGTAGTGGGTGTGCCAGACGAGCTGGACCCCGTCCCCTACCTTGAACCCTATCCTATATCCGTAGATGGTGTTAGGGGTGGGATCGAAGAACCCAGCCTCCCTCGTGTCTATGTGGTCCTTGTGGTAGTAGGCAGAAAGCTCCCCGAGCCTCGGAACCTGCCTCAGCAGCGGCTCCAACGCCCTCCCGTCCACGTAGAACCTCTGGTTCCTCTCCTTTCCGGATAGGTACTGGTAGGAGGCCCTGACCGATACGATGTTCATGACCCTGAGCACGGCCTTGCCGAAGACACCCTTGAGGGAGACCGAGTCCAGCCCCGCCTCCTTGGTCACGGCGGAATCCCCCACGACCCTCGCCCTCTCAAGCTCGTACATATCGTTGAAGTACTCCGGACGGAACCTCCCCTGGAAGTTCCTGTACTCCAACCTCGCCCTCAAGGGGCCGGCTGTGAGCCTCAACCCTGGCGCTGCGAACCCCCATCCTCCGCCGTCCTCTACCATCAGGAACTTGGCAGCCTGTCCGTAGAGCTCGAGCTTCACCGGACCTTCCAAGATCGGATATCCTAAGTCCACGCCCACTACGGTTATCCTATCCTTGTTCTCGCTCTTCTTGAAGGGTTCGGGCCCTCTCAGGTTCCTATATTCCCCACGGTCGTATATGTTGTCCCCGTTTATGTCCAAGGTGTCGACCCAGACCGTATCCCCCTTCACCACCCTGTAGTCCGGTATCTCGTCGGGGAAATCCGAGTCCGCATCGGTGTTCGTCCAAGCGGTCCCGTCGTCCGGGAAGGGGTCGAGGGCATCCGGCACGTCGTCCCCGTCCCTGTCCTTAAGCCCGGCGAACTGGTTTATATCCATCGCCAACGTCCCCCCGACCCTGAGCTTCCCGAGGAGGGGGGCCGAGGCCCTGGCCGCGAACCACGGTCCTCCGGTGAAGGCGTCGTCTAAGTCGTTCACGACCCACTGGAGCCTGAGCCCTCCTCCGAGCCTCACGTCCCCCTGGAAGCCTATCCGTTTGACCGAGGGGTACTCCAAGGCGTTGGTGTAACCGTCGACTATGAGCCCGTAACCCAACGTGACATCGTCCAGGGCCCCGAGCTTCATGAACACGGGCTTCCCCTGCCTACCGTAACGGACGTAGTATATCTTCCTGAATATCGTCTCCCTCGTAGCCTGTCCTGTGGAGAAGTCCCATCCCCTCTTGCTTATGTTCCCCTTCTGGTCCAGGAATAGCTCTATGTCCAGCGCCACACCGAAGGGCCCTATGGGGATGTCGGGCCTGAAGCTTATCCTCTGCCACTGCTTTCCCTCCATGGTGACCGTGCCCACGGCCACCCCCATGCGGGGCACCTCGGCCCACGCGCTCAGGGCCCACAGCAGGATCGCTCCCGTGCACAGCCAGCGCATAGCACCTCCTTTCAAATCTTTCCCTCCTCCCTGAGCTGTCCGAAGGCGAGCTTGGCGAGCCCACCCGCCACATGCTCGGAGAGGTCGGGGAGCTCCCCGCTCAGGTACCTCCGGACCTCCTCAGGGTCGGAGGAGGTTATGTTACGGACCGTGGCCTCGGTTATCCCGAGTTCGGCAGCTATGGCCTTGGCCGTCATGCCCCCCACCTCCTTCATCACCACCACGTAGGCCGCCTCGGCCAAGCTCGGGAGCCACGTCAGGTTCCTGTGCTCCACAAGCTTCCTGAGACCTCCTGCGACATCTATGGCCCTGTCGAACACCTTCCTCGCCGCCCGGTCCACGTTCCCCTTGACCTCAGCCACCACCGGCACTTTTTCTCACCTCCTTCGCCTGCGCCCTCGAGATGAGGTCCTCTAAGGGTTCGGTAAGCTCTATAAGGCCCCTTTCGTCTATCCGGAAGACCCAGGTCCTCGGGTCGTGCGGGACCATCCTGCACCCGTCTATCCTTATGGTCCTCACGACGGAACCTATCGGAGTCCCGTAGAGCTGTGCCTCCCACCTGTTCGTTATGAGCACCTTTCCCATCACGATGGTCCCGTCTACTATGTGGGCCACCGCCAGTCCTCCGGCGGCCTCGGCGGATTCCGAGGATTGCGCGCTCCTCTTCTGGGAGACTAAAATGGCAGTCTGCCCGAGCTTTTTAAGCTCGTTGAAGACGGCCCTGACGACCTGCCTGGCCATTATCTCCCTGTGCTCGTAGAGCCCTGTTACGCTGTCTATCACGGTGCTCTTGGTCCCGAACTTCTCAACGGCGTACTTCAAGGTCTCTAAGAAGTTATAAAGGTTCTCCCTTATGGCAGGGTTTCCGGCCGCGTCCACGACCACGAGGTTCTCCTGGACGTCGTCGAAGGAGAGGCCTAAGACCTCGGCCTTGGACCTTACGGCCCCGAAGAGGAACTGGGCGGGGGCCTCCACAGTGACGAAGCAGACCTTGTAGCCCCTTCCGGCCTGGTATGCGGCGAACTGTTCGACCAACACCGACTTGCCGGTATCAGGTTCCCCGGTGAGGTTTATGACCGACCGGAAGGGTATGCCGTTTAGAGGTTCCCTCCTCCATCCCTCCCCGTCCCGGACGAGCCTGTAGAAGAGCCCGTCCAACCCCGTAGAGGTGGGGATGCCGAGGACCTCCGGGGCCTGGCCTTCGTACTCCCCTAAGACCTTCACCGCCTCCTTCGGATCGAAGCCTTCCATACCGTTACCTCGGAACCACAGAGCGAACCCTCCCCCTCTCGTCCCTCCTGCAGCGGGCCGAGCCTGTCCTCGTCCCACACCGACATAGAAGCCCGTGTTGGAAAATATAAATCTTTTTCTCCCGGTACGCAACTAATTTTTGGGATTTCTCCTTGACAAAGATGGGGGTAAGGGTTATATTCCTCGGGAGGTTCCAAAGTATCGGCTGACGATGGACCTTATGAAGAAGTGCTCAGGTTATTCGGGCGTTCTGAAAGCAAATCTTAACAGAGGAGGTGAGCTATGCTCAAGGTCGCCGTCGTGGGAGCTGGCTTCATGGGCACTATGCATAGAAACGTGTATGCCCAGCTTAAGGACGCGCAGGTCGTGGCGGTGGTGGACGGGGAGGAGGAGAAGGCAAGGAAGATAGCATCCGGGGCCAAGGTCTACACCTGTATGGACGATATGCTCGATAAGGAGAAGCCCGATCTTGTGGACATATGTCTCCCTACGTACCTCCACGCCGAACATGTCGTCAAGGCAGCAGAAGCCGGAGCCCACGTGCTCTGCGAGAAGCCCATGGCCATGAACCTGGAAGAGGCCGACAGGATGATAGAGGCAGCCGAGCGGGCTGGGGTGTTCTTCATGGTGGCGCACTGCATAAGGTTCTGGCCTGAATATGTGGCCTTCAAGGAAATCCTGGACGGGGGTTCTTTGGGGGGTTTGAGGTCGCTTTCTTTGGTGCGGCTTTCCCCCACGCCCACCTGGAGCTGGGAGGACTGGCTCATGTGGGCAAGCCGCAGTGGTTCGGCCGCCCTGGACCTTCACATCCACGACACCGACTACGTGCTGTACCTCTTCGGGACACCTAAGGCCGTATGGTCCAAGGGGACATGGGTGGGGGACGGCTGCGTGCACATATTCACGTTGTACGACTACGGGGACGGGCCTGCGGTTTCGGCCGAGGGTGGATGGGACATGCCTCCGAGTTATCCCTTCCATATGGACTTC
>QNCW01000028.1 GCA_003645885.1 Candidatus Latescibacterota bacterium
ATATCACGGAGATTCCTTCCTCGGAAAGTTCGTCCGCCGCCCTTTCCACCTCCTTCCTTCCCTCAGGGTCGAGGAAGGAAGTGGGCTCGTCCAGGATGAGGTACCTGGGGCGCATGGCCCAGAAGGAGGCGAGCACGAGGCGGGCCTTTTCGCCCCCCGAGAGCTTGTGGGGTGGATGGAGGCGGTAGCTCGAAAGGCCGAAGCGTTCTAAAGCCTCGGATACCCTCACCTTCATCTCTGAGGGCGGAAGGCCGAGGTTTTCGAGGCCGAAGGCGACCTCCCTTTCGACCACCGCCGAGACTATCTGGGAGTCGGGGTTCTGGAAGGCGAGGCCCACCCTCCTCCGGACTTCGTAGGGGTCCTGCAAGGGGGAGAGGCCGTCCACGAGGACTCGACCTTCGCTCGGACGGAGGAGGCCGACGATGCACAGGGCCAAGGTGGTCTTCCCCGAGCCGTTGGGGCCGAGGATGGCTATCCTTTCCCCCTCCCCGATCTCGAGGGAGATGCGCCTGAGGATGGGCTGACCGTAGGAGAGCGAAACTTCCTTAAGTTCTATCACGGCCCGAGAGCTACGGGTTCCCCTCCATTCTCCAGGGACCTCTGGCAGGCCTCTAAGACCCTCAGGACCCTGAGCCCGTCCATCCCGTCGCTCTTGGGGGTCCTCCCGTCCCTTATGCACTCTAAGAAGTGGGAGCACTCCAAGGCCAACGGCTCGACCATCTGGACCCTCGGGATCGTTATGTCGCCCCAACGGATGGAGAACGCCTCGCCGTAGGAACGATAGTCCGGGGATGCGTCCACCCCCTTGTCGTATATCCTGAGCATCTCGGAGGGGTCGGTGTCGTCGAAGACGGCCATCTTTCTGCTTCCCACGACCGTAAGCCTTCTGACCTTGTGGGGGTCGAGCCAGCTTACATGTATGTGGGCCATGGTGCCGCCGGGGAAGTGGAGGGTCACGAATGCCACGTCCTCTACCCCCTCCTGGAGGTAGCTTTCGCCCACAGCGGTGACCCGGACCGGCTCGGCCTCCAGAAGCATAAGGGCCACGGATATGTCGTGGGGGGCGAAGCTCCACAGGGCGTTCTCCTCCCTCCTGACCCTCCCGAGGTTGAGCCTGGCAGCGTAGAGGTAGTAAATTTCCCCGAGCTCGCCCCGGTCCACGTACTCCTTGAGCTTGAGCACTCCGGGATGGTATTCCATGAGGTGGCCGACCATGAGGACCCTCCCCTTCTCTTGGGATATGCGGACAAGGTCCTCGGCCTCTTCAAGTTTCAGGGTCATGGGCTTTTCCACGAAGACATGTTTCCCGGACTCCAAGGCCCTCTTGGCCAGGATGTAGTGAGTGGACGGAGGGGTAGCCACGACCACTGCGTCAAGCTCGGCCCTCAGGACCTCCTCCGGGTCCTGGGTCCAGCGGACCTCGGGATAGTGGTGGGCGAGGCTCTGGAGTACTTCCGGATCGGTATCGCAGGCTATGGCCACCTCGGAACCAGGAAGGTTCGAGAAGTTCCTGAGGAGGTTCCTGCCCCAGGCTCCCACCCCTATCTGTCCTATCCTAACTTTCCTCATATTGGTTCGGCCCTATGGGGATCTTTACCGTGAACGTCGTGCCCTCTCCGAGCTTGCTTTTTACCGATATCTCAGCTCGGTATCCTCCGAGGAGCTGTTTGCAGGTGGAAAGGCCCAGGCCCGTGCCCGTGGGCTCGTCGCCGTGCGCCTCTCCTGCTAAGGGTTTCGTGGTGAAGAAGGGTTCGAATATGTGAGGGAGGACCTCCTCCGGTATGCCGCAGCCCGTGTCGCCTACCTCTATGTAGATGTTTTCTTCGTCGTGGTACGTGCGGACCGTGAGCTTCTTGCGTTCGGATTTGTACATAGCGTCCAAGGCGTTCCGGATTATGTTGAGGAGGCTCTGGGAGAAGTCGCTGTAGACCCCCCATATCGGAGGGAGGGATTCGTCGAAATCGTATTCCTTTTCGACCTTGTGTTTGAAGTCCAAGTCGGCCTTCAGGAATTCGAGCTCCTGTTTGAGGAGGTGGTTGAGGTCGAGCCTCTGTTTCTTCTTGGTCTGCTCCTGACGGGTTTTGTAGGTGAGGTTATGAACTATGGCCTCTATCTGTTTCGCCTGGTGGATGATGGGGGAAAGGTCCTCTTCTAGCTCGGGATGGTCCATGAGCAGAAGCTGGGCCCTCCCCATTATGGATGTGAGGGGGTTGTTTATGTTGTGGGCTATGCCGGAGGCGAGCATGCCCACGGCCGAGAGCTTGGACTCCTGTATGAGCCTGAGTTCCAGTTCCCTCTGCTTCTCCTGGAGGAGCTTCGCCTCGGTCACGTCCTGCATGAGGGAGATCACGGCGTAGAGGCTTCCGTCCGCCCGTAGTACGGGGTACTGGTACACCCTGAAGATCTTGCCCTTCCGGTCTTGGAACTCGAAGGGTTCGGCCTTCTTAGCTGAAACCGCCTCGTTCCCCGGGCAGTCGGGGCAGGGGGAGGAGAAGCCCCTGAGACCATAACACGGGGTCCAGAGGATCTTCCGGCCTCCGAAGTAGGAGAAGGCAGCGTTGTTGGCCCTTATTATCTTGAAGTCCGGGCTCCTCATAAATATTACGTCGGGGATGGCGTCGAACATCGCCTGAAGTTCCCTTTTGGCGTGGAGTATCTTCTCCTGAAGTTCGGCCCTTTCGGTGATGTCCTGACCTATCCCCAAGAATCCGACGATCCTACCGTCCTCATCCTTGAGGGACGTCACGGTCAGGTATATCCTCAGGACCTTCCCGTCCTTCCTGAGCTGTCCGACCTCCCCCCTGAAGGTTTCGCCCCTGAGGACCCTGTCCCTCATCTCGGATATCCTCCCGGACCTCAGCTCCTCCTCGAGGTAGATGAAGCTCACATCCCTTCCGAGGACCTCTTCGGCCGAGTAACCGAGGAGCCTTTCCGCACCCTTGTTCCAGAGGGTGATCCTCTGGTCCAGGTCCACGGCTATTATGGAAGTCTCGGTGGAGCTTTCCAGCAGGCTCCTTAATGTAGCTTCTATGCCCTTAAGCTCCATGGTCCTGTGCTACTTCTGGGCGATCTCCCAGACGCCGTCCCAATCCTGGGGAGGGGGGTTCCGGAGGAAGGCCAGGCACCTTTCCCTCATGACCGATGCGGGACCGTCCTCGGGAAAGAGGGCGAAGGCCGAGGCGGCCTCGTCCCACTTCCTTTCCCTGTAGAGCTTCAGGCCCTCTTCGTAGGCCCTGACGACCTCGGGGGGGAGGTCCTCCGAGGGCTCGTATATGCGCACCGCCTGGGCCTTTCCCTTCACCCTCACTATGTCGATCTCCCTGGCCGTAACTCCGGAGGATTCATACGTGGACCCGCTCATCAGGACCTCCGTGCGGTAGACCTTGTTCACACCCTCCAGACGTGCGGCGAGGTTCACGGCATCCCCCATCACCGTGTAATCCATCTTCTTGTGGGAACCCATGTTTCCGACGACCACTTCCCCGGTGTTGATGCCTATCCTCATCCTCACCTGAGGCTTGCCTTCCTCGGCCCACCTTCTCCTTAAGGAATCCAGGCTCCTTTGCATCTCCAAGGCTGCCTTCACAGCCCGGGCCGGATGGTCCGGAAGGGGCAGGGGCGCGCCGAAGAAGGCCATTATTGCGTCCCCCTCGAACTTGTCCACGGTCCCCTCGTGCCTCAGGACCACCTCGGTCATCTCCGTGAGGTACTCGTTGAGGAAGGCGACGAGTTCCTCGGGGTCCATCTCCTCGGAGATGGGGGTGAAGTCCGCCAGGTCGGAGAACAGCACGGTGAGGACAGCCCTCCTTCCCCCGAGTTCGGCGAGCTCGGGGTGGGAGAGGAGTTGGTCCACGACCAGGGGGCTCACATAAGTTCCGAAGGCCTCCTTTATCCGGCGCTTCTCCCTCTCCTCGGTGAGGAGGCGATGTGCGAAGGAGCCCACATATGCCACCGTTCCTGCCCAGATCGGTCGCACGACGGGCATCCATACGCCACGGGAGAAGGAGGGGAAGAACCCGAAGTAGAGGAGGAGCCCGAAGCAGGCCATGGTCCCGAAGGTCCCCCAGGGAGGGCGTAGAGCGGAGGCCGAAAGGCCGGAGACCAGCGCCGCAAGGGCGGCGAGGACGAAGGACCTCCCCTTGCCGAGGGTCCTGAAGAACCTTCCTGAGAGCAGGTCGTAGAGCACATTTGCGTGGATCTCGACCCCCGGAAACTTGGGGCTCAAGGGCGTGGACCTTAGGTCCATAAGGCCAGGGGCTGAGGAACCCACGAACACGATCTTGTCCCTGAAGAACCCCTCTGGGACCCTCCCCTTCAGGACGTCGTAGTAGGATATGTACCTGAAGCTTCTGAATCCGCCCCTGTAGTTTATTATCATCCTTCCTTCTCGGTCCACAGGAACTTCCAAGGGGCCGTCCGGAAGCTCGAAGGCGACCCTTCCGGGGAGGAGCTCGATGTCCTCCGAATTTATCCCCATAAGGTCCAGGAAGACCTTCAGGCCAAGGGTGGCATAACATCTTCCCAGGAACCTCACGAACAGGGGAACTGAGCGCACAACACCGTCGGGATCGGGGAATATGTCCACGAAACCGAGGCCCTCAGCAGCCCGGGCCAACGCTGGGAAGGGTCCCTCTGCCCTCAGGCGGAGCGGGAAGGGGGCGTCGGGGATGAGGTAGCTCGAGGATGGGTTGAGGGGGAGGTAGGGGTCCTGGGTCATCTCGTAGAGGAAGTTGAGGGAATCGACCTCGGGGAAGATGAGGCAGTGTAGGACGTTTCCGGCTCCTCTCGTGGCCCGGACGAGGGAGGAGTCCTCCTCCGGAAAACGGTCCGGATCTATGAAGAGGACGTCGAAGGCTACGGCCAGGGCCCCGTCCCGGGATAAGAGGTCTATGAGCTTAGCGTGGTAGCTCCTCGGCCACTGGTGGTACCTTCCGAGCTTATATAGGCTCCTGGTGTCGATGTCCACTATCACCACATCCTCCACGGGGGGGGCCTCGGGAGGTGGGGCGTGGAGCCTGCACCTTATGTCCCAAAGCCTGGCTTCAAGGGCGTTGAAGGGGGCGGGAAAGAGATGGGAGGTCAAGAGGGCGAACAGCCCGAGTCCGAAGCCGATCCCACCTCCTAAGAGCGTTCGTTTCGATGTCTTAGACATACCCCTAAGGCTCAAACTATCATCTCGAAAGGCCCAAGATCTTGTCCCTCTCCCTGTTCCATCTTACCCATTCCTCCACCTCCTCCTCCGGGGAGAAGGGGCGTTTTTCGGCGCTTCCGTCCCTCCGGACGGTCATCATCTCCCTCTCCCTCACGAGTATCTCGGCCACGATCTTCCTCCACCTCTCGACCCCTACCTCGTGCACCGGGGGAGGGATTTCCTTCGGACCCTCCACCTCCCTCCTCGGACCTGGCCTGGTCCAGGGGGGTTTGGGAGGAGGTCTCACACCCACCCGACCTTTGTAGACCCAGACCGTAGTGGTGCTGTCCTCGAAGACGCTCAGGCGGAATACGGTCCCCCTTACGGCAGCGACCGCTGTAGGGGATGCGACCTCGTATTCCGCCTTCAGCTTCCTGATGTTGTTCCAGAGCCTTCCCCTTAGAAGTCTTGTACTCCTCTTCGTCCCCTTGAGGCTCCTGAGCTGGAAGATGGTGCGCTCGCCGAGCCTGACGACGCTGCTGTCAGGAAGTAGAAGTTCTGCACGGGATTCCTTCCCCGTGCGGACCCAATCCCCACGGGCAAGCTTCCGACCGAGCTCGGCCTTGCGCCAAGGCCCCCGGTCGTGACGGACCTGCACCTCGCCCACGAAGAAGTTGAGCACAGCGAGGGAATCGGAAGCCCACGAGCATGCCGTAAGGAAGGCCAAGAGGAAGGTCATGGCCTTTCCTCCTTGGAGACCTGTACTTCTAACCTATTTCGGGATGCAGAGATGACCTTCACCTTGAAGGGGCTTAAGTTCTTAGTTTCCAATTCCCTTGCGATCTGAACCCCGTCGGATACGGCCTCCAGGTCGTACAGGGCCGTACCTCCCTCGAAGCTCCTCTGGCGGAGCTTCTTTATCCCCCTCAAGGAGTAGCGCAGGGAAGTCTCGAAGCTTCCGAGGTCGGAAAGGGAGGAGAGGCCCCTGACGACCATCTGGACGGTCTTACCGGTCCCGAAGGCCTCCTTCCTCCAGTATTCTAAGAGCTTGGGGAGCATCCTGTCCACGAGGCCGGAGCAGGCCTCCCGGAGGGCCGATATCCCGGTCTGCTGTTCGGCGGCCACGGTCTTGGTGGCAGCGGAGGACTCGGCAGCTATTATCTCCCCGGTGCCGGTCCATACGGCTTCGGCTGAGACCGTAGCTTGTGAGGATTCCCAGGAGGTCCCGTACACCTCCTGGCGCACGTGGCGCACCTTCGCTGTCCCCACTATCACCAGATCCGCCCCGGCCATAAGGCCTATGGAAGAGGCGGCCTTTAAGTCGCCCGCTAATGCCGCCCTGGCCTTGGATGCCTCGATGTTCCTCGAGACCGTCTCTGGGTCCAAAATGAGGAAGCGGTCGCTCCTTTCCTTGAAGGCGCTTACGAGGGCATCTTCCGCTTCGTGGGACTCCGAGGGCCTGCCGTCCACGGTCTCGTGCACCAGGACCATGATCCTCGGCCTTCCTGCGCGCTCTATCAGCTCTTCTACGGCATCGGCCACATCCCCGAGCCTGACCAAGGCATCTACCGTGACTGTGTAGGTCGTCGGGTCCTCCTTTCCCTCCGAGACCACCCTGTAGCTCTGCACGAACCCTCTGGCCCGGCTCAAGATCTCGTCCTTTACGAGCATGAAGTTCTGTACGACGGTTTCGGACTGGATGTAGGTGCCCACGGCTTGTTCTACTGCCCTTCTTAGGGCGTCCTCTATGGCCCTGTCCCTTGCGTTCGCCAGGTCCCCTGCTAGTATAGCTCCGTAGCCCTTGGCCCTTACGGCCGTAGTATCTGAGCCCAGGGCGAGGGATGGGCCAATGAGGAGAGCGAAAAGGAACTTCATCTTACTACCTCCTCGGTTACAAATACGACCCTACATTCCGCAAGGACAGGCTTCACCTTAGCCAGGGCGTGGATCCGAAGGGCGTCCTCGGAAGATATCACCGGGTCGGTCTTGCCCTTACCCGAGACCCTTATAGCTTCGACGACCAGGGGCTTGTCTCCCACCCTCGGATCGGCCTTGGCCTCCTTCAAGTTCGAGGCGTAGCCCACGAGCCCTACCTTAAGGACTTTCTCCCACCTTGCGAACTTGGTTCCGTAGACCTCGTGGCCCTCCTCGTCCAGGACCTTGGGGGCCAGTGCCGGCCGGAGGCCGAGGCCCGATGCGTCCACGATCACTCCGGTGTAGTCCTCGGGGAGGGGTTCGGGGGCTAAGAACTGGGGGGAACCTTCCTCCTTGGGGATGAGGACTTCCCTCAGGGAGTCGGATATCGTGACCTCGACGTCCACCTCCAAGGTCCCGTCCGACATGTACCGTTCCTTAAGGATGCGGAAGTCCCTTATGTACCCTTCCACCTTGGAGCGGATGACGTCGGACTTGAGCATGGCGTTCTCTACCGTGGTCTCGGAGTTTATGTACACCCCCTTTACGATCTGAAGCAAGTTTCTCAAAGCTATCTGCTTGGCTGCCTCAAGCATGGCTGGGCGCTGGACCGCCAAGGGGAGGGAGGGGTTCGGGGCGGCTATGCCGGTGGCACGGATGACCTGGGTGCGCCATTCTACGTAGCCCTCCACTTTGATCCCAGCCCAGGAGGCTGAAAGCAGAAAGGTCAAGATGATCTGGACCATACGACCACCTCCTTTTGGTAGCTCCTACCTTATCAGAGCGAGCTTACAGGATACCTCTCCGAGCCTCAGGATGTAGACGCCGCTTCCTGCTGGCCTCCCCTCATCGTCCCTCCCGTCCCAGGAGAGCACGTACCTTCCCGGAGGCACGCCCCGGGCAAGGGTCCTCACCCTCCTTCCCCTGACATCGTAGACCGCAAGCTCAAAGCCAGGCTCGGGAACCTCTGCGACTATGGACACCGAGGAGTTGAAGGGGTTGGGGAAGGCGGAGAGCCTGTACCCTTCGGGGGTGGGGCCTGAAGGTTCGATCACCAGCTTGAACGCCCTGACCGAACCGTCGGAGCAGAACGTGTACTTCCCCGAGGGCTTCAATTCGGACCATGTCCCCGTCCCTTCGTCCACGATGCGTCCCCTCAGGCCTTCGGGAAGGCCGGTGTGCCTCCAGCTCAGGCGCACCTTCCCCTCAGGGGCGAGCACGAAGAACCTCCAGGTGTACCTCTCCCTACCCGCCGGGCGGACGTCGGTGGTGTGGAGTCCGGGGACGTCCGGCCAGCTCCTGTGGTCGAAGTATAAGGACACGAATCCGGGCAGGGGAGGGAGCTCGGCCCTTTCGTACCTGTCCCAGGTATCAGATGCCTCCGGCATCCAGCCCAAGAAGTTGTAAGCATCCCTGACCTCGTCGTTTTCCGCCACTATGCGCACGGCCCAACCCCCGGACGCCTCCGCCAGATCTAAAAGGGAGGTCGAACCGGGCTTGGGAGTTCCGGCCTCTAAGGGAGGGAACTTGATGGTGACGGTCCTTCCTGTGGGATTGTATATCGCATATCCCTGCCATGGCCTGAGCACGTATTGGTCGGGAAATTCGTACTTGCCACCTACCACAGTGCACGCCCTAGGAAGCTCCGGCAGCAGCGTTTCGTGTCCCTCTACTTCGTTCCAGCCCACGGGGAAGGCGAAGGGGCAGCCTATCATGTTCCAGCCGGGCTGGAGGGTGACCTCGAAGGTATCCGGCGGTACGGAGACGCCGGGACCGGTGTAGAGCTCCTTGGGGTCCCGGGTGATGAGCCAGTACCCCCTTCCGGGGACGAACGGAGGGACGTCCGGGCATTCGGTGTACGTCTTCTTCCGTGGGTCCCACCAGAAAAGCCTCCATTTGGTGTCGTCGTAAGGGCCCAATATGTCCCCCAAGACGGCGGAGGGCGAAGGGTCTTCGGGGTACATCGGCAGGGATATCATTTGATATTTCTTGCGAAGGGTGAGGCCCGGCCGCTTTATCCCCTTCCCGGCGATCTTGCCGGCGATGGTATAATGTGGGCTTTGCCAGATGTTGCCCGCCCCGTCCACGACCTTTATGTAAAGCTCAAGGCCTCGGTGAAGGATTCGAGTGGTAGGAGAAAGTGTGGCGGTAAAAACAGTATCCCCGGACATCTTACGGTGGGTAAATTTCCTTTCCCCTCCCAAACGGTAGCAGAACAGGGCAGAGTCTATTCCGGACGGGTCCCGTGCGGTTATCCGGACCTCGAAGGATTGGCCGGAGGCCATCTTGAATCCGGGAGGAGGTGGGGAACATTCCACGGTCGGGGGGACTGTGTCTACGCCCGTACCTGTCAGGGGAACGCTGAGCTCAGGATTTTCTGGATCGTTGCTCCGTACGATGAGGGCATCCTCGAACCTTCCGAGCCTTAAGGGCAAGAAGCTTATCCTAAGGCCGATGCCTCCGCCCGGAGGTACCGTGCTCCCTCGGATATCGTCCAGGAGCTCGAAGGCCTCCCCCGAGGCGAGGGTCGCCCGGGATATCTCGAGGGGAGCGTTGCCACGGTTGTAGATCGAAAGAGAGGTGTCCTTGTGGGCTCCGAGCTGTACATCTCCGAAGTCCAGGGCCTCTGCGGAGGGCTCCAAATTCGGGGCTACGCCTATCCCTGTCAAAGGCACGCTATGTGGGCTTTCCGGGTCGTTGCTCGATACCTGGAGGGCGGCTCGATGGAGCCCGTGGCGTCGAGGGGCGAAGAAGAGCACGACCGTCCGGCCCTCTCCTGGAGGGAGCTTCCACGGACGAAGGGGAGGATCGGTGAGGAGCCCGAATCCGGAAGGGGCGGTGAGAGAGACGTCGGCCGTGGGTCCGCCTACGATCATCCCCGTTACCACCAAGGTGTCGGTTCCTACATTGGATATCTCTATATTCCCCAAGGAAGTATCCCCTACAGCCACCCTCCCGAAGTCCAGGGCCTGAGGTTCGAGCTTCAGCTTTGGGACACGTACCGGAACTATGGAAGGGGCCCATGTTCCCGGAAATCCCCGGGAGGAAAATTGACCGTAGGTTATGGCGTTGAACAGAAACCCGGTGTTCCAACTGTCCCCGTGGAACTTGGCCCAGGCCACTCTTCCCGAAGCTGGAGCCTCGAAACAGTAGACCGCCTCCCTGCTCGGGACCACGACCTCAAGATTCCCGTCCCCGTCCGCATCCCCTACGGCGGGCGAGGAGAGTATGCTGCTTTCGGCCTTGAACTTCCAGAGCGGCACCCCCGAGGAACTGAGCACGTATACCGTCCCGGCCGTGTCGCCCACGACGACCTCCGGCCTGCCGTCGCCGTCTAAGTCGGCCACCGCCGGGGACGATATCACGGGACCTTCGGTCCTAAAGGCCCAGATCTCTCCTCCCTCGGAGCTTAAGCAGTGGACGGTGTTATCCATGCTGCCGAAGATTATCTCCGTACCTTCCTCGGGGGATACGTCCGCTAAGGCGGGGGAGGAGGATATGCGGCCTCCGGTGGAGAACCTCCAGCGCTCGGTGCCGTCCGGACCTAAGCAGTAGAGGTTGTGGTCCCAGCTCCCGAAGGATATCTCGGGCGAGCCATCGCCGTCCAGATCGCCCACGGCGGGGGAGGAGAGCACCTGACCTTCCGTGGGGAACTTCCACAGAAGTCTTCCACGGGCATCGAAGCAGTACAAGCTCCCTTCCGTCGCCGGGGTACCGTTGCCCACGACTACCTCGGGCGAGCCGTCGCCGTCCAGGTCGGCCACGGCCGGGGTGGAGAGGACCCAGGCTGCTGCCGGCTCCTCATATCGCCACAGGAGGCTCCCATCTGGCTCGAAACAGAACAGATGACCCTGGCTGTTGGCCGCCAAGATCTCTGGCCTTCCGTCCCCGTCCACATCTGAAACTGTGGGGGTAGATGCGACTATGTAGCCCGTATCCAGCCTGAGGGGGCGGGAGATCTCCGCTTCTATGCTGTATATGTATACCGAGCCGTCCCAGCATCCGACCAGGACCTCGGGGAGGCGGTCCCCATCCATGTCCGCAAGGGCTATACCTCCGGCGTCGTTCGGGGTCCTTATGTGGACCCTCTCGCCGGTCGAGGAGTCTATTATGTAAAGGCCGTCCGCTTCGTCCGGGGCCCCCGTATCCTCGCCACGGGAGGTCATTAGGACGAAGTTCCTGGTGAGCGCAGGGTGGTTGTGGAAGGACACGCCCGGCACCTCGGCCTTCCACTTAGGGGTGAGTTCGAGAGGGAAGGCCGCAAGGGGACCGGTGAGGGCGAGCACGAAGGCGATGGCTTTCGCTCCCATAAGTCACCTCCTGAGCTTCACTTGGGTTCGGGCCATTCGGGAGGTTCGGGCAGGGGGGAGGGCCCCCTGCGAGCGGAGAGCACGGCCGCCACGCCGCCTCCGACCAAGACCGCCCCTAAGGTCACCCAAAGCCAAGTCCTTCTGGGCTTGGCGAGCTTGGGGACTTCTGGAGGCTTGAGGGGCCTTGTGGTGTAGCGCCTCTCGAGCTTTACGGCGAGCCGCTCCACCATGGCCCTCAGCTGTTCCTCCCCTAAGACCTTTTCGTACTCCGCAGCTATGACCTCGCCGGTCCCAGCGTCCACGAGGCGAACGTCGGCCTCTATGATCTCCCCGAACTTCGATACCCCTCCGAAGACCAGGAGGTCCACGCCAAGTATGGAACCTATCCTCCTGGCGGTCCCAGCGTCCACTATGCCGGAGACCTGGAGCTTCTGTTCCTCCAACATCTCCTGGATGCGGCCCCTCTCCACCACCTGGAACACCCCGTCGTTTACGAGCTTGGTGGTGAGCATCTCGGATACCGCCGCCCCGTAACCTTCCTCCTGGGCGGCCCTGTTGGCGTCCGCGAACGGGAAGACGGCTATGCGCTTTTTTGCCTCCTGGGCGTATGAGGGGGTCCAGAGGATCTGGGTGAAAAGGAAGATCGTAGCTACCAAAGGTCTAAAGATTCGCATAGGCCCTCCTTGGTTGGAAGGAGACTTCGGTCTCAATGTACTTCCCTCGGACGAAGATGTCAATACGTCCGAGGTTATAAATTCGGGAATTGCACGAAAGTAAGTTCACCTTAGGAGGGACACGACGACCTCGTGCCCTATGTATATGTTGTCGTCCTTTACGAAGAGCAGCAGGAAGTCGCCCTCGGCTCCGTAGCCCACGTTGGCCACCACGGCCCCGGATTTGAGGAGGCGGATACTTTTCCTGTGGAGGTGGCCGCAGAGGTGTACCTTAGGGGAGATGGTCCTGAAGGCGTCCAAGAAACACCTTTGGCCCCCGTGCTTTCCTGAGGGCGTCAAGTCCGCAAGGCCGACGGGACACCCGTGGGTTATAAGTATGTCTACTTCCCTCCCCCCGAGGGAGTCGGCGATCTGGGCAACCTCTTCGTCCGTTATGTACCAAGGTTTGCGGTGGGATTTGGCCCATATGCCGCTTATTCCGGCTATCTTAAGTCCCATAACGTCCCGTACCTCCCCCCTTCGGAGGAGGACGGGGGAACCGTCCCGGTTTCTGACGAGGGGAAGGAGCTCGAGGTCGTCGTGGTTTCCGAAGACCGTAAGGAGGTAGGTCCGGGAGGTCAGGCGGGAGAAGTCCTCCTCGCCCACCTCCCCCGGGTCCCCCCAGTCCCCGCAGGAGAGGACGAGCTCGGGCCCTTCCTCCTCCAGAGCTTCCCACATGGGCTCCCAGCGACCGTGGAGGTCGCCGACGGCTAAGAGCTTCATCTACGCAGGCGCACGAAGTGGGCTATGGAACGGTCGTAGGTCCGCTCGGCCTCTTCGTCGAAGAAGCAGGCCGGAGGTGCAGTTGCACTTCTCAATGTTCTTGGTGTACTGGGGGCATTCTATCACGTCTTCCTCCCTTCCGGTAACGGTGGTCTGGGTTCGGCGGCGAGGGAAAGGTCGGAGGCCTCCCCGAGGGACAGATGGAAGCTCCCCGCCCGTGCCACCATGGCGGCGTTGTCCGTGCAGAGGACGGGGGACGGGAAGACAGCCCTTATCCCCGAGCTTTCTGCCCAGGAGGAGACCCTTTCCCTGAGCTTTCTGTTCGCCGCCACCCCGCCCACGACGGCCACGGACGGGACCCGGTAGGCCGAAGCGGCCGATGTCAGCCTTCTGTAAAGGACGTCCACCACGGCCCTCTGGAAGCTCGCCGCCACATCCGGAACCCTTGCGTCGGGATGTTCCTCCAGGTAATAGAGCACGGCGGTCTTGAGGCCGCTGAAGCTGAAGTCCCAGCCCGGAGGGAGGGGACGGGGGAAGTTTACGGCCTCGGGATCGCCCCCCAGGGCCGTCCGCTCTATCTCCGGGCCTCCTGGGTACCCCAGGCCGAGCATCTTAGCTCCCTTGTCGAAGGCCTCGCCCGCTGCGTCGTCCCTGGTCCTGCCGAGCACCCGGTAGCAGCCCCATTCCTCCACCAACACGAGCTCGGTATGTCCCCCCGAGGCCACGAGGGTCATAAGGGGTAGGGGAACTTCCGGGTCCTGGAGCAGTGAAGAGAATATGTGGGCCTCTATGTGGTGTACGCCTATGAGGGGAAGTCCGAGACCTAAGGCGAGGGCCTTGGCCACCGAAAGGCCCACCATTATGGAGCCTATAAGACCTGGACCGTAAGTTACCGCCACCCCGTCCAGCTCCTCAGGCTCGACCCCGGCCTCCGAGAGGGAGCGGGCGAGGAGGGGTATTATCTTGCGCAGGTGGGCCCTGGATGCTAGCTCCGGGACCACCCCCCCGAACTCGCTGTGTTCGGCCTGGGATGCTACTATATTGGAAAGCAGCCCCTTCTGGTCGTCCCAGACGGCGACAGCCGTCTCGTCGCAGGAGGTTTCTATCCCCAATATCCTCATGGCAACCTGACGTGGAAGGAGGAAGGTTTGGCCCTCAGGAACCTCACCCCCGGCGGCAGGGAGAAGGAGGGTTCCGGAGGTTCCCCCTCCCTGAGCCTGCGGTAGTCTATGTAGGCCCCGATGTCGTCCGGGGAGATGCGGGAGAGGAGGTCGGCCGCACCGCTGACTTTAACGTCCACCCTGTCCGGCACGACCCACGCACCCTTGGGGGCATGTACGAGGCGCACCTGCACCCCCTTAAGCCACCTTTCGGCTATGGGCTGGACTTCCAGGTCCACGTAGACCTTAGGGGGAAGGCAGGATACGAGGGGGGAGGGAGGGATCACCTTTAGTTCTAAGCTTACGGATTTGCGCAACGTGGGAACCTCGAGGGAGTCGGTGCGGACGGTGCGGACCTTGCGGACTATGCCCTCCGGTCCTGATACCGTCACCGAGTCGGGGCGAACCTTCGGGGCGAGCGCCACGTATCCCGGAGCGGGGGAGAACTCCAGAACTGGAACTACGGGCACCTTCCTGTTCATGCGGCGGTCCACTTCGACCTCTAAGACGGAAGGTTTCAGTAGTTCCAGGGCCCTTACATCCAAACCCTTGGGCACCTCCACGTCCATAGGGGAAAGGACCCGCCTTATCCTGCCCGGGCCTTTGGGGTTCGCCCGCACCACGAGCCTCACCTTCGAATAGTGCAAAAGCTTCAGGAACAGGAGATGCTTTCCCTTCCCCCACAGCCTCACCTTCGCCGTCTTCGGCGGGGGTTCGGAGATGGCCATATCCTCTGGGAGCTGTAAGGCTACCGGGACCGAGACCGTGACCTCGTAATGCTTTTCGGTGGCCACGTGGAACCATAACAAAACGGCGAGGAACAACGCCCCCGCCTTTATCCCTATGTTTGCCTTGATGTCCATGACGTCGGATGTGCCGTGGGTGGGGCCCTCTTACTTCCAAAGGACTATTTGAAGGAACGACCTATCTCCTTGCCTATACTTATCTCTCCGTTGTCTATCCTCAGGTTGAACCCACATTCAGGATTCGTGCACACCCAAGCCTTGTACCTTATCTCAGACCCCTCCTTACCGTAGTCGGACAGGGGAACCAACACGCCGGACTGACATTTGAGACACTTAGGGAACCCATATTCCATCATCTTCCCCCCCTTCCCTGAGCTAAGGAGCCCCACCCACGGTGCTTGAGATAATTTAGACAAAAGTTAATCCAAAGTCAAGACTTCTGTGAGAGTTGTAAATTTGGATAATTGTAAGTTGATACAACGGATAACTTAAGGAAAAGGATTGACAATCTCCCCGGTATGCTGTACAATTAGCGTTGTCGGAAGGGGGCGTAATGCATCCGGTCCTGCTACATCTGGGCCCTTTGGAGATACGTTCTTACGGTGTGATGTTGGCGGCTGCGTTCGCCTCGGCCGCCTACTTTGCCATGTGGAGGGCCGAGAAGTTCGGGGTACCCAAGGAAGCCTTGGGGAACCTGCTGACGTGGGTCGTGGTCTCGGGCGTCCTGGGGGCAAGGTTCTTCTATGCGGCGTTCCACTGGGACGAGTTCAGGGGGCATGCGTGGGATGTGGTAAATCCTTTTCAAGGGGGAAGGATAGGCATAGCCGGGCTCACATGGTATGGGGGGTTGATCCTTGCGACCGGAGCGGGGATTTTGTACCTTAGGGCGAGGAAGCTCCCGCTCTGGAGGACGATGGACCTCATAGCTCCGTCAGTGGGATTGGGGATATTTCTGGGCAGGATAGGGTGCTTCCTGAACGGCTGTTGTTTCGGGAGGCCGAGCGAACTTCCCTGGGCCGTAGTATTCCCACCCGAAAGTCCCGCAGGTAGCGTCTTCCCCGGGGTGTCTATACATCCTACCCAGCTATACATGTCCTTGTACGGGCTTATAATATTTGGAACCTTACTCTGGGCCGAGAGGTTCAGGAGGTGGGATGGTTTCACGTTCTGGCTTTTGGTCATGCTTTACGCTTCTGCGAGGTTCCTTGTGGACTTCGTGAGGTACTACGAGGAGAGCATGCAGGTGCATTTAGGTGGGACCGTGCTTTCGGTGAACCAGGTGCTGAGCATAGGGCTTTTCCTTGTAGGGCTGGGGATGCAGGTCTACCTTGGGAGGAGGAGATGAGGAAGGTGGAGGTCCATGTGGACGAATCCAGGTGTAAGGGATGCGGGCTCTGCGTGGAGTTCTGCCCTGCCGGGGTCCTGGAGCTTTCGGACGAGGTGGGGCACGTCC
>QNCW01000029.1 GCA_003645885.1 Candidatus Latescibacterota bacterium
AAGTCCATATCCCCTCCGATAGAACGCACCCCCGAAAGTTGCCTCCCGGGGGTTTCATCTCCGATGTAAGCCGACGCTCCTCAACAGCTCCCTCAGTTCATGATAAAGCTCCCAATAGCCTCCCTCTTCCTTCACAACTACGGCCAAACAACAGCCTTCCATCCCCGGGAGCAACGAACGAAGGCCTTCCTTCACCCTGCGCCTCGTCCTGTTCCTGACCACCGCCCCCTTTATCCTCCTTGTGATGAGCACCGTCGCCTTCGGACGGTCTGAAGGCATCCACCAGATATCCAGCAACTTACCCCTACAGCGCTTTCCTCTCCCGAACAGGACGGAGATCTCCTTGGACGTCAACTTCTCCATGTCAGGGGATGAGCCGCTTCCTTCCCTTCTTCCTTCTGCGGCTCAATACCCTACGTCCCCCGGGGGTGCTCATCCTGGCTCTGAACCCGTGCTTGTTCCTTCGCTTCCTGATGCTGGGCTGGAACGTCCGCTTCATCCTTCCCCCTGGTTCGGTCGGCCTCCGGAGTAATATATATGCGAAGGTAGGGAAAGTCAAGCCTAAGCATAAGATGTTTATATATGATACCTTATCGTCTAAAAATCGGGAAAAAATCTCTTGACTTTTCAGCTAGCTTTGTGTAGTTTTCAATTGTCACCTATGGGGGGAGGTATGGATCCGGCCCAAGCGTGGGCGTTGTGTCTGGACTTCATAAAAGGCCAGGTCCCTTCCCAGACCTTCGAGACCTGGTTCAGACCGACCAAGTGCTTCCGGTTCGACCAGGACCAGGTCGTCGTAGGTGTACCCCATACCTTCTTCGCAGAATGGTTGGAGGAGCATTACATAGGTCTGATAAGGAGGGCCATCTCCCAGATCCTCCCCTCGGTGCCCGAGGTATCCTTCCAAGTCCTCAGGGAGGACCTTCCCCATCCTCCCACCCCTCCCCTCAGGACACCCGAGAGGGCCGAGGTGATAGAGGTCAGCTTGAGCTTAAACCCCAGATATACCTTCGATACCTTCGTGGTCGGAAACAGCAACCAGTTCGCCCACGCGGCCGCCAGGGCGGTAGCGGAGGCTCCGGGAGCTACAGCTTTCAACCCTTTGGTGATATATGGAGGGGTGGGGTTGGGCAAGACCCACATACTTCAAGCCATAGCCCACTACTGTCTGTCCGTCAACAACGTGAGGCGAATAATATATGTGACATCGGAAAAGTTCTTCCTGGACTTCATAAACGCTATACAGCACGGCAGGAGCGCCGAGTTCAGCCAGATGTACAGAGGGGCGGACCTACTCCTCGTGGACGACATACAGTTCCTCGTCAACAAGGAAACTACCCAGGAGGAATTCTTCCACACCTTCAACGCCCTCCACCAGGACGGGAAACAGATAGTCCTCACATCCGACTGCCCCCCTTCGGAGCTTAAGGGTTTGGAGGAGAGGTTGATTTCGAGGTTCCAATGGGGCCTGGTTGCCGACATACAACCTCCGGACCTGGAGATGAGGATAGCCATATTAAGGAAGAAGGCCGAAAGGGACGGGATAGAGCTTCCCGAAGATGTGACGCTCTTCATAGCCGAACACATTACTTCCAACATAAGGGACTTAGAAGGAGCTCTTATAAGGCTCTTGGCCGCCTCCTCCCTCACAGGCCGGGACATCACCTTGGACCTCGCCAAGGAACTCCTCAAGGACACCATCCCTACATATACCCCAGGGAACATAACTATAGAATCGATACAGAAGAAAGTTTGTTCTCACTACCAAGTCCCGTTCGACCTTCTGGTAGGCGAGACGAGGAAGAAGGAGGTGGCCACCGCAAGGCAGGTGGCGATGTACATAGCTAAGGTACTCACGAACAGTTCCTTAAAGACCATAGGATTGCACTTCGGAGGAAGGGACCACAGCACGGTCATCCACGCATGTCAGACGGTAGAGTCCCGGATGCAGAACGACCCCTTCTTCCGGGAAGAGGTACAGAACCTTATAGAACTTTGCAGGCGCGGGGCATAGTTTTCCACATATCTTCAACCTTCGGACCCTTCAACCATGTGCACAGGCGGTGGATTTCGTGTGGATAACCGCCCCGGAACTTTCGAGGTGTCGAAAACCTTTCATGTTGTCCCCAAGTTTTCCACATATTATCCACATTATCCCCTTCTGGCTTATAAATGTAAGATCTTATAACATAACTACTTACACTCGCCCCCCTCCAACTTTTCCACTTTTCCACATCCCTACTACTAATAATACTAATACTTAACTAAGGAGGGTGATATGAAGATCTCTGTACCACAATCTGCATTATATCCAGCGGTACAAAATGTATCCCATATAATTCCTTCGAGGACCCCCCTTCCGATCCTGTCCAACCTCCTCATCGAGGCCAGAGAGGGGGCCTTGAAACTGTCGGCGACCGACCTGGACGTCTTCGTCGCGACCGAGGTGGAAGCTTCGATAGAGGAAGAGGGGGAAATAACCCTTCCTGCCCGTAAGTTCCTTCAGATATTGAGGGAGCTTTCCGAAGGGGAACTCGACCTACATACGGAGGGGGAGAGGATCGTACTGCGAAGTCACTTCGGTAGGTACGTGTTCACCGGAATTCCCGCTGACCAGTTTCCCGGGGTGCCAGCGGGGGACTCCGGCGTTTCCCTTAGGATCTCCCCCGAGGTCCTCAGGAGCATGATAGAGCACACGACCTTCGTAGCGTCCAAGGACGAGACCCGTCCCGTGCTGCAGGGAGTCCTCTGGCGGGTGGAGCCCGGCGGCAGGATCTCCATGGTTGCCACCGACGGTCATCGTCTCGCATGGGCGAGGGTGAGCACGGAAGGACTTCCCGAAGATGTGAGCGTGGAGGCCATCGTCCCTCCGAAGGCCCTGCAGCAGCTGGCGAGGTTGTCCTCCTCGGAGGAAGTGAAGGAGGTCGTGTTAGGGGAAAGGTTGGTCAGGTTCGAGCTTTCGAGGTCGAAGCTTTGGACCCGCACGATAGAGGGACCATATCCGAACTTCGAGGCGGTCGTCCCCAAGGGGAACGACAAGATATTCACCGCCGATGTCGGGGAGCTCTCCTCAGCCGTCAGGAGGGTTTCCTTACTTTCGGATTCCGAGACGCATCAGGTGAGGTTCTCCTTGGGATCCGAAGGGTTGGAGCTTTCCGGTTCCAGTTCTGAGTTCGGCTCCGAGGCAGCGGAACAGTTGAAGGTCTCCTACGATGGTGAACCTATGACCATAGGCTTCGACGGAGGATACCTCTTAGAGATATTGAGGAACGTTCCCGGGGATGAGGTCAGGTTCGAGTTGGATACACCCGTAAGCGCTGCTGTCATCCGGCCGGTGTCTTCGGAGGAGGGCATTGAGCTTCTATATCTACTTATGCCTTTGAGGATCGTGGAGTAAATGGAGGATGTATTTTTGGAGGTCCTGGAGCTCGTGCGGTTCAGGAGTTATTCACGGGCTAAGTTCCTCTTCGGCCCTGAGGGAGCCATAATCGTGGGGAGGAACGGGAGTGGTAAATCTAACCTTTTGGAATCCATATCATTTTTAGCGTTAGGCAAATCCCTCAGAGGGGTTCCGGATTCCGATGCGGCCATGGACGGAGGGGATGGGTTCGGGATATATGCTAAGTTCGGCGGGGAGGAGGAATTTCGAATATCCGTGGTGTACAACAGGGGACGGGGGAAGCGTATACATATAGATGACCGTCCCTTGAGGCGCATCTCAGAGCTTTTGGGCAAGTTTCAGGTAGTCAGCTTCTCCCCAGAGGAGGTGCACCTTCTCCTTCGTTCCCCAGCCGGCAGGAGGCGACTTTTGGACATGCTCCTCTCCCAGGTCGGAGGGTATGTATGGTACTGGCAGAGGTACAGGAGGGCCCTCCTGCACAGAAACAGGCTTTTGTCCGAAGGGAAGCCGAGCAGGAGGGAACTCAGGCCTTGGGACCTACAGGTCGTCAAATTCGGGAGTGAGATCGTGCGTAGGAGGATGGAGCTCGTGCGCTGGATGGAGGGGAAGGTTAAGATGTTCTATGAGGTCCTGGGCGGAGGGGAGGACGTGGCCGTCCTTTACGCTCCCTCCTTCCCTGTGGACGGGGACATCCTCGAAAGCTTCGCAGAGTCTTTGGACGAAAGCACCGAACAGGAACGACGGCTCGGGTGTACTGTGGTGGGTCCGCACAGGGACGACCTGAGCGTAAGGATAGGGGGGAGGGACTTGAGGATGGCCTCGCAGGGGCAGGCTAAGAGCTTCCTTCTGGCGTGGAAGTTGGGGGAAGCGCTCTTCTTATGCGAGAGGAGCGGACGTCGTCCCGCCCTCCTTATGGACGAGGTCTTCTCGGATTTAGATTCGGAGCGTTCCGAGGCCCTTGCGGGACTCCTCGTCGGTAAGGGACAATGTTTCGTCACGGCGATATCCGAGGACGAGGTACCGTGTCCGGTTCGGAACCTCCGGGTGATCAGGGTGGATGGACGATGCGTACCTTAGGGGAGTTGATAGAAAGTTGGGCCTCCTCTTTGGGGATAAAGAGGAAGTTGTTGGAGGGGATGGTCCCCTCCCTCTGGGAGGAGGTCGTCGGGGAAGCCATAGCGGCCCATACCTCTGTAGTCGGCATAAGAGGTGGGGTATTGGTCGTCAGGGTGGGAAGCCCTTCGTGGAGGAACGAACTTTTCTTTATGAAGCCTAAGATATTGGAGAAGCTCAACAGTACGATAGGAGAGGATGTTGTAAAGGACATAAGGTTCGTAAGATAGGAGAGGGACATGCAGGAGTATAACGCTAAGGATATACAAGTTTTGAAGGGATTGGAGGCCGTGCGCAGGAGGCCGGGGATGTACATCGGGAGCACGGACTCTAAGGGGTTGATGCATATGGTCAGGGAGGTGGTGGACAACAGCGTGGACGAGGTCCTGGCCGGGTTCTGCGATAGGATAGAGGTAACGCTTCACAGGGACGGAAGTATATCCGTCTTGGACAACGGAAGGGGAATCCCGGTGGACCTGCATCCCGACCAAGGTCGTCCGGCGTTGGAGGTGGTTATGACGACCCTCCACGCTGGGGGGAAGTTTAAGAAGGGGTCATATAAGATATCCGGGGGGTTACACGGAGTGGGAGTTTCAGCGGTGAACGCGCTTTCGGAGTGGTGCTTTGTGGAGGTGTACAGGGATGGGAAGATCTATAGGCAGAGCTACCGTAGAGGGGTCCCCGAAGGGGATATGGAGGTCGTAGGTGCTACGGACGGGCAGGGGACGCTGGTCAGGTTCAAGCCGGACCCCGATATATTCGGAAACGCCAAGGTGAGCTTCGAGGATGTGTCCCGCATGCTCAGGGAGCAGGCGTTCTTGAACAAAGGAGTCAGTTTCATCGTAAGGGATGAGAGGACGGACAGGGAGGAGGTCTTCAGGTACGAGGGGGGGATAGTGGAATTCGTGGAGTTCTTGGACGAGAACAGGCGCCCGCTTCACAGACCTCCTATATATATATTCGGGAGGAAGGACGAGGTCGAGGTGGAGATAGCCCTTCAATACAGCGATTCCTATTCCGAGAACATATATTCGTACGTCAACAACGTGCACACAGCAGAAGGTGGGACACATCTTGTCGGATTTAAGACCGCTTTGACGAGGACGTTGAACCAATATGGGAAGGCCAACGGCCTTCTGAAGGACGGAGGTTTATCCGGAGAGGACGTCAGGGAGGGGCTGACGGCCGTCATCAGCGTGAAGGTCCCAGATCCCCAGTTCGAAGGTCAGACTAAGACGAAGCTCGGCAACAGCGAGGTGAGGGGGATAGTCGACTCTATATTCGGGGAGAGGTTGGCGGAATTCCTTGAGGAGAACCCCGACGTCGCCAGGGCGATAATAACGAAGGCTATGGAGGCTGCAAGGGCGAGGGAGGCGGCGAGGAAGGCGAGGGAGCTGACGAGGAGGAAGAGCGCGTTGGACAACGCAAGCCTTCCGGGCAAGCTCGCAGATTGTTCCGTGAGGGACCCTTCCAGGACAGAGATATTCCTGGTCGAGGGGGATTCGGCCGCCGGTTCCGCAAAGCAGGGGAGGGATAGGAGGTTCCAGGCCATACTTCCCCTCTGGGGCAAACCCCTGAACGCCGAGAAGGCGAGGGTGGACAGGGTCCTTAAGAACGACAAGCTTCAGCCGGTGATAGCCGCTTTGGGCATAGGGGTGGGCGAGGGATGCGACATATCCAAGCTGAGGTACGGAAAGGTGATAATTATGGCGGACGCTGACATAGATGGTTCCCACATAAGGGCCCTGATACTCACCTTCTTCTTCAGGTACATGAGGCCCCTCATAGAGAGGGGTTTCGTCTACATAGCACAGCCTCCCTTGTACCTCATAAAGAAAGGAAGGGTGGAAAGGTATGCGTACAGCGAGGAGGAGAAGGAGAGGATCCTGGAGGAGCTCGGGGACGACAGGGGGGTCACCATCCAAAGGTATAAGGGGCTCGGCGAGATGAACCCCGAACAGCTCTGGAGGACCACCATGAACCCGGAGACCAGGGTGCTCCGTCAGGTCGTCCTGGAGGACGGGATAGAGGCCGATAGGATAGTTACGATGCTCTTAGGAGACGAGGTGGAGCCGAGGAGGAAGTTCATAGAGGAGAACGCGAAGTTCGCAGATTTGGACATCGTCTGAGTCACACCCTAACGTTCCACGTGGAACACTACATGGTGTAGAACGGAGGATTATATGCGCCAAGTAGTTATGCCTATACACATGGAGGACGAAATAAAGAAGTCCTACCTGGACTACGCCATGAGCGTCATAGTCTCCCGGGCCCTTCCTGACGTGCGGGACGGGCTGAAGCCCTCCCAGAGGAGGATACTCGTCGCCATGCACGACCTCGGACTTGAGCCGGGGAGACCTCATAGGAAGTGCGCCAAGATAGCTGGCGACACCTCAGGAAACTACCATCCCCACGGGGAGGCTGTGGTATACCCTACCCTGGTCCGTATGGCCCAGGACTTCAATATGAGGTATCCCCTCGTGGACGGGCAGGGGAACTTCGGTTCCGTAGACGGGGACCCCCCCGCGGCCATGAGGTACACCGAGGCCAGGCTCTCCCCCGTCGCCATGGAGATGCTGGCGGACATAGATAAGGACACCGTGGACTTCGTTCCGAACTACGACGGGACGAGGCAGGAGCCTGAGGTCCTGCCGGGCAGGTTCCCGAACTTGCTCTGCAACGGATGTTCGGGGATAGCCGTGGGGATGGCGACCAACATCCCCCCCCACAACCTCTCCGAGGTGGTGGACGCTCTGGTGGCCCTCATAGAGGACCCCGAGATAGATATAGATGGGATAATGCGTTACATAAAGGGGCCCGACTTCCCGACCGGAGGGATAATATACGGCCTGAAGGGGATAAGGGATGCGTACCGCACCGGCAGAGGGCACATCTTGGTGAGGGCCAGGGCGAGGGTTGAGACCGTAAAGGGGAGGCCCAGGATAGTGATAACCGAGATCCCCTACACCGTGCGCAAGGCGGAGCTTCTGGAGAGGATAGCGTCCCTCGTCAGGGAGAGGAAGGTAGATGGGGTCACCGACCTCAGGGACGAATCCGACAGGGAGGGGCTCAGGATAGTCGTAGAACTTTCTAAGGATGCCATCCCCGAAGTGACCCTCAACCAGCTCTACAAGCATACCTCCCTCCAGACCACTTTCGGGGTCCTGATGTTGGCCCTGGTGGACGGAGTTCCGAGGATACTGAACCTTAAAGAACTTATGGAGTTTTACTTAGCACATAGGCACGAGGTCCTCGTGCGCAGGACGAGGTACGAGCTCGAGAAGGTACAGAAACAGGCCCACCTTCTGGAGGGGTTCCGTAAGGTCCTGGACGAGCTGGACAGGGCCATAGAGCTCATCAGGTCCTCAGGTAGTCCCGAGGAGGCCAGAAGGGCTCTTATGGACGAGCTGGGGCTTTCGGAGGAGCAGGCGAGGGCGGTCTTGGACATGCGGCTTCACAGGTTGACGGGTATGGAGAGGGACAGGGTGGAGAAGGAGTACCTGGAGAGCATAAAGAAGATATCCCAGCTCGAGGGGATATTGGCCAGCAGGGACCTGAGGATGAGGATGATAAAGGAGGAGCTGAGGGAGCTGAAGAGGAAGTTCGGGGACCCTCGCAGGACGATGATAGTCCCCCAAGAGGCGGAAGAGCTTAAGGTTGAGGACCTCATAGCCGACGAAGATATGGTGGTCACGATATCTCAAAAAGGGTACATCAAAAGGATACCCTTGGACACGTACCGCAGGCAGCGCAGGGGGGGGAGGGGGGTCGTGGGGGTCGGATTGAAGGACGAGGACTTCGTAAGGTCGCTTTTCGTCGCCTCGGCACATAGTTACTTAGGCTTCCTTACGGACGGTGGGACGGTATATTGGGTGAAGGTCTACGAGCTTCCGGAGGGGACGAGGACTTCCAAGGGGAAGCCACTTTCCCAGTTGCTCTCCCTGAGGGAGGGGGAATCCGTAGCGGATGTGGTCTCGGTCAGGGAGTTTTCCGAGGAGGGGTACCTGTTCACAGTCACAAATTCCGGCATGGTGAAGAGGACCCCCCTCTCCGAGTTCAGGAACCCGAGGAGGGCCGGAGTCTCGGCGGCGGCGGTCGGCCGGGAGGAACGTCTGGTGGGAGCTAGCATCACCGACGGCCACGGGGAGGTGTTGCTGGCCACCCGGAAGGGACAGGCGGTCAGGTTCTCCGAGGAGGAGGTGCGGCCCATGGGCAGGCAGGCCAGGGGGGTCGTGGGGATAAGGTTGGAGGAGGGGGACGAGGTCGTGAGCATGGTGGTCTTGAAGGGTGAGAGGTTCCTTATTAGCGTGAGCAGCAAAGGCTTCGGGAAGAGGACCCCTCTGGAGGAATACCGCAGGACCCACAGGGGAAGCAAGGGCGTGGTCCTGATGAGGCTCTCGGAGAGGACCGGTGAGGTTGTGGCGGTCAAGGGGGTGGACGATAGGGATGAGCTTATGGCCATAACCCAAAGGGGTCTCTTGATAAGGATCCCGGTCCGGGACGTGAGGCCCATGGGTAGGGCGACACAGGGGGTGAGGTTGATGGACCTCGGTCCCGACGATAAGGTGGTGGATGTGGAGCATCTGCCCAGGGATGGGGACGATGTAGCCTCTGAGCGTATGACTTTGGAGGTGTCTTGATACACTGCTTGGTGTATAATATCGCACTGATATGTGCGATCTCTTCCGCCGAGGTGGATTCCTCCTCGGAGGCCAGGAGACATTATGCTTGGGGGGTCAGGTACGAGAAGGGAGGGCTTTTCGAAGATGCCCTCGTCCAGTACAGGGCGGCCGCCTCCTTGGACCCGGAGAACGCTAAATATCGCTGTGCCCTGGGGGAGCTGCTCTACAGGTTGAAGGAGGTCAGGGCTGCGAAGGATGCCCTGCTGAAGGCCGTGGACCTCGATTCCACTTACATCAGGACGTACTACATATTAGCGAGGATATATTACGATGAGGCCAAGTACGATTCTGTTATACAGATGTATCGAAATATTTTAAGCTTAGATCCAAATAGGGATGACGTCAGAAGGAGCCTCGCCGAACTTTATAGGTACGAGGGGATGGATTCCGAGGCCCTGCACGAATTCGAAGTTCTCCTTGAGGATTCTCCCGAAGATGTGGGGCTGCTCTCCGCTGTGGGAGCCTTAAGGCTCAAGCTCGGTCGTCTCGAGGAGGCTCTCGAAGTTTACGATATGCTCGCAAGGCTGAGGCCCGGGGACAGAAAGGTCGAGCGCACGGTGGCGAGGATCAAAAGGAAGCTCGGGGATTATGAGGGGGCCTTGAAGATGTATAGGAGCTTGGCCGAGGAGGATTCTTCGGACTGTGAAGCGTTTTTGGAGGTCCTCGCCCTTTCCAGGCGTCTGAATAGGAGGGAAGAAGAAGTCTGGGCGCTCGAAAACCTTATAAGGCTGAAGCCGAAGGATACGAGGTTCATGGCCGAGCTTGCGGGGGTATACATAGATGAAGGAAAGTTGGATAAGGCGAGGAAGCTGTTGGACAGAGGTTTGAAGCTCGCCCCGGACGACGGGGCCCTCCTGGTCATGAGCGGTGAGTATTATTGGAGGAAGGGGGAGAGGGGAAGGGCCCTCGAGGAGTACAGGAGGGCCTCGGCGGATCCGAGGTGGAAGGAATATGCCGAGAGGATGATCCTCACGTTGAGGGCGGAGATGGAGCAGGAGAAGTTAAAGGAGGAGCGGCAGAAGGAGGAGGAATTCTTCAGGAGGGGTAGAAGGGGAAGCTGAAGGAGGACGGAAATGTTAGAGTTATTTCATAAGGGGGGCATATTTATGTACCCCCTCTTGGCGGCTCTCGTAGGAGGGGTGGCGGTGATATTGGAAAGGCTATGGACGCTCTCCAGGGCGTCCATAGATACTAAGAAGTTCTTTGGGCGTTTGGAGGACGCCCTCAGAAGTGAAGGGTTGGAGAGGGCCCTGGAGGTATGTTCCGAGGCCAGGGGTCCGGTCGCGGCCACCCTGCACGCAGGGCTGTTGAAGGTGGGGCAGGGGATGAAATATGTGGAGAAGGCGATGGAATCGGCAGGTTCGGTGGAGATGGCCTTCTTAGAGAGGGGGTTGGTCTGGCTCGCTACCGTGGTGAACGTAGCGCCTATGTTAGGGTTCTTGGGGACCGTGAGCGGTATGATAAAGGCGTTCGAGGCCATAGCCAGGGCGGGGGATGTGGAACCTTCATTGGTGGCCGCAGGAATTTCCGAGGCCCTCATAACCACCGCCGCAGGCCTCAGCATAGCTATCCCTATACAGGCCTTCCACAATTACTTCGTCTCGAAGATAGATAGGATAGTGGTGGATATGGAGGAGACTTCCTCCGCCCTTTTGGACGTGCTTTACGAGCTCGGGTACGGCGAGGAGGAAGAACGTGCTGCGGCGTCGTAGGAGGGCGAGCCCGGAGGTCCCGACGGCCTCTATGCCGGACATAGCTTTCCTACTTATAATCTTCTTCCTGGTCACGACGACCCTATATATGGACAAGGGCCTGGGTTTGGTCCTTCCGAGGGTCGGTCAGACCAAGGTCGTTCCGAGGAAGAACATATGCAACGTCTGGGTCAACGCTGCAGGGGAGGTGGCCGTCGAGGGGGAGATCGTCCCCTTGGGAGAGCTGAGGGAGGAGGTCGCAAGGAGGCTAAAGGAGAACCCTAAGCTCATAGTATCCCTGAAGGTGGACGAGCTGGCCAAGTACAAGGTGTTCGTGGACGTCCTGGACGAGCTTAAGCTTGCAGGTGCTACGAGGATATCCATAGCCTCGCCGGAGGTGGAGGGTGGCCCTTGAGAGGAGGAGCAAAGTAGAGGTCAGGATCCCCACGGCGTCCATGGCGGATATAGCCTTCCTTTTGCTCATATTTTTCATGGTCTCCACGACCTTCGTGAGGTACAGGGGGCTCCCCGTGGAGCTTCCCGAGGCCGAGAAGATACAGAGGATAGAGACGAGGAGGAACTTGGTCTACATATGGATAACTAAGGACGGGAAGATCTGCGTGAACGATATGTTGGCCGACCTGAACTCGTTGGAGGATATGATGTCCCGTAGGATGAGGGAGAACCCGAGGACCATAGTCTCCCTCCGTGCCGACGAGGAGGTTCCCTACGGCAAGGTCTCGGAGGTGCTCCAGGTCCTCCGTAGGGCCGAGGCTTTGAGGGTGAACTTCGCAACGAGGAAGGAGCGGAGGTGAGGCTTCGCTCCGCCGAGCTGAGGCGGGACTATAGGGTAAGGCTGGAAAGGTGCGTATTTTTAGCCATAGTGGCGCACATAGCGCTCTTTTCTTTATGGAGGAAGGTGGAGGTCGGGGAATATCGTCCTCCGAGGCGGGAGGTGATCATACAGGTGGAGGAGGTCCCAGAGACCCGCCGGGAGGTGAGGAGGCCCCCTCCCCCTCCCAGGCCTTCGGTGCCCATAGTTGAGGCCGAAGGGGAGAGGGTCTCCGAGGATGTGACCATAGGCGAGACAGAACTGGACCTTCAGGAGGTTCCTCCCCCTCCTCCCGCACCCCCTCCCGAGCCGGCGGAGGTGGTCCCCTCAGGGGAGGAGGAAGAGATAGTAGAATTTTGGCACGTTGAGGTCAAGCCCCAGTTGATCGAGATGGTCGTCCCCGAGTACCCCGAGATAGCCCGGAGGGCCGGGATAGAGGGGACGGTCTTCGTTAAGATATTGGTCGGGAAGGACGGGAGGCCGGAGGAGGTGAAGTTCCTGAAGGGGCCGGAGATATTTCGGGAGGTGGCCTTGGATGCGGCAAGGAGGTTCCTGTTCTCTCCCGCCAAGCAGAACGACAGACCTGTAAAGGTTTGGGTCGTGGTCCCGATACAGTTCAGGCTCGAGGGGTGAAGGATGAGGCGCTTATGGGTATGGGCACTGACCTTGGTCCTCGGGGGTTGTGGAGGTAGGGCTATAACGGCTGCAAGGGTTTACCTCGAGCAGGGGAACCTCAGGTCCGCGGAAGCCCAGCTCGAGGAGGCCCTAAGGCAGGACCCGGAGGACCCAGAGGCCTATTACTGGCTCGGCGAGGTGTACGGGAGGATGGGGAGGTGGGAGGATATGGTCGGAGCGCTCCGGAAGGCCGAGGAGCTTGACCCGAGGGGATGGGGAAGGAGGGCGAGGGAGCTCAGGAGGAGGTATTGGATCCAGGTGTACAACTTGGGGGTGGACAGGGCGCGGAGGGGGGACATGGGCGGGGCGGAGGAGGCGTTTCGGGATGCGATAACTATAGATTCCACCATAGTGGATGCCTATAAGAACTTGGGTTTCTGCAGGTATAGGTCAGGGGATATAGACGGGGCCATAAGGGCGTACGAGAGGGCTTCCTCCGTCGCTCCGGAGGACGTGGACGTCTGGGCAAGGCTCGGGCTCCTCAGGCTCAGGAAGGGGGATTACGAAAGGGCCGTGGAGGAGATAAGGCGCGGGGTGAGGCTCAGGCCTTCGGATCCCAAGCTTTGGGCCTTCTTGGCGTCGGCCTGCGGCCGGGCCGGGATGATCGAGGAGGCCATCGAAGCCTACAAAAGGGCCTCGGAGTTGGACCCGAACGACCCGGACGTATGGTACAACCTGGGGGTGCTCTACGGGCAGAATGGCAAGTACGACAAAGCCGCGAGGTGTTACGAGGAGGTCCTGAAGCTATCCCCCCAGGACGAGGAGGCTCGGATGAGCTTGGCCGAGCTATATGTTTATCGTCTGGACAGATGGGACGACGCATTGTCCCTGCTTCGGGATATAGTGAAGGATGAGCCCGAGAACGGGGAGGCCTGGGAGATGTTGAGCATAGTTTACGTGCGCAAGGGGATGGAGGATAAGGCGAGGGATGCCTACCTTCGGGCGAAGAAGCTGAGGGGAAAATGAATCCCTTGGCTCGCTTTTGGTTGGAGGACGAGGACCTGAGGATACTTGGGAACAGGCCGGAGGTGCCCAGGAGGTGAGGTTAAGGTGGCTTACGGGGGCTTCGGTCGTGCTCTTAGCCTTCGCCGGGGCCCCCTCTTCTATGCTCCCGACGTGCAGGTGGTACACGTTGGAGACTCCTAACTTCAGGGTGCACTTCCCCGAGGGATGGGAGGAGCTTGCGAGGGATGTGGCCGGGAGGGCCGAGGATGCGAGGGGGAAGGTAGTTGAGCTTGTAGGCACCGACCCCGGGAAGGTGGACGTGGTCCTGAACCCCTACGCAGATTTTTCAAACGGGTATGCTGCCCTCTTCCCCACCCACATCGGGCTCTTTCCCACATTTCCCCAGGGCAAGTGGGCCGGGACCAGGGGGGATTGGTTGAGCATGCTCGTGACGCACGAGTACACCCACATAGCCCACATGCACACGGCCGAGGGCCTGACGTGGGTCCTCAAGAAGATCTTCGGCGAGGTAGGGCTCCTTCCGAATATGATGGTCCCGATGTGGCTTACGGAGGGCCTTGCAGTGTACTCAGAGACCGTCAACACCGACGGAGGGAGGGGGAGGAACCCATATTTCGAGATGAAGTTCAGGACGCCCATATTGGAGGGAAGGCCCTGGAAGTACGACCAGATAGGGCACTATGGGAAGGTCCATCCGCCTCCGGACAGGCCCTACGTAGGAGGGTACTACATGATGAGGGAGATCGTGAGGGAGTTCGGGGAGGAAGCTCCCTCCTCCCTCGTGCACGAGCACAGCATCTTCCCCCTCTTTCCCATAGATTGGGACCTGACCGTGTACAAGGGAAGGCCGGGGTGGAGCATATGGAGGGATGCGGTAGCTAAGGTCGCAGGAAGCGTGTCCCGGCCCCCGGGCCGAAGGCTCACCTGCGGGAAGGACGTCTTCTACCACAGGCCGACATGGAGCCGGGACGGGAGGTGGATATATGCCTACAGGACCGGGTACGACCTCGTCCCCGCCTTAGTTAGGATAGATGTAGGAAGCGGAAGGGAGGAGGTCGTGCTGGAGGAGGACCTTACCACCGGAGGGTCCTTCGGGGTTTCGGGGGATCGGCTCTACTTTGCTAAGCTTCGTCCCCATCCCTTGGACGACTCCAGGATGATCTCGGATATATACGAACTTCGCTCGGGAAGGGTCCGCAGGCTCACCCGGGGTCTAAGGGCCTGGTCCCCGACGCTCTCCCCAGACGGGAGGAGGGTCCTCTTCCTCAGGAACGAGGGGGTGTACAACGGGCTCTGGGTCGTGGGGCCGGACGGAGGTTCTCCGAGGGAGCTTATAAAGGTCGAGCGTATGGCCTTCTCCTCCCCGTGCTGGTCCCCCGACGGGAGGTGGATAGCCCTTTCGGGGAACTTGAGGGGGTATCAGGACATATACCTCGTATCCTCGGACGGCTCCGGGATGGAGTCCCTCTTTTTGGACGAGGCCGGGGACTTCGACCCCTGCTGGAGCCCCGACGGAAGGTACATCGTCTTCTGCTCCGACAGGACGGGCGTGCACGACATATACGCCTACGACCTCGGGGCGAGGAAGCTCTACCGTCTGACCGACCTTTCCACAGGAGCTTTCGAGCCTTCGGTCTCCCCCGACGGGAGGGTGATAGCTTACACGGCCTACACCACAGAGGGGACGCACATATATCTGCTCGAATGGGACGATGCCCTGTGGGAGGAGGTGGCGATCCCCCGGACGACCTTGCCTCCGAGCAGGAGGGAGGTCGAGGTCGCAGGAAGGGTCCGGCCGTACGAGGGGCTCAGGCAACTAAGGCCCACCTTCTGGATTCCCGTCCCCGGGGAGGACGAGAAGGGAGCTACCTTGGGGATGTACACCGCCAGTTGGGATGTGGTGGGGAGGCACACGGTCGCCCTGCTCGGGTCCTGGGGGCTCGAAAGCGGAAGGCTCGGGTACCAGGTCGCCTACCTCAGGAGGGTAGGATATCCCATCTTGGGTCTCTACCTCCAGGACTGGACCGAGGGCTCGAAGGGGCTCCTGGAGGAACCCGACAGCCTCTATTGGTCGAGGGACAGGGGGTTGAGGGTTTCGGTGGAGGTGCCGATCTTTCTGGAGGCGGGGG
>QNCW01000030.1 GCA_003645885.1 Candidatus Latescibacterota bacterium
GAGGCCGTACTGGACCCACGAGCAGGCGTTCACCAGTGGGCTTTTTAAGGGCGTCTCCTGCGAGGTGAGCGAGGTGAACTTGGTGGGGAACGTGGGGACCCATCTGAGTTCCCCATTCTACTTTGACCCGGGTGGAAAGGACATCTCCGAGCTTCCGCTCCGAGCTTGTTTAGGGCCGGGGGTGGTCGTGGACGCGAGGACCGAGAGGGAGAGGCTACCGATAGGTCCGGATATCTTCTCGGGGCTTGAGCTTGAGGGCAAGGTCGTCCTCGTGTGCACGGGGTGGGACAGGTACTGGAAGGAGCCGGAGTACGAGGACCATCCCTTCCTCACCGAGGAGGCCGCGGAATTCCTCAGGGACGCAGGGATAAGGCTACTGGGCATGGACACGCTCTCGGTGGACGACCTCGGGGACCCCTCCAGGCCTGTGCATAGGATACTTTCGAGGGCTGGCGTCCCCATAGTCGAGAACCTGACGAAGCTCGAGGGGCTCATAGGGAAGGAGTTCACCTTCTTCGCCGTACCACCTAAGCTTAAGGGAGCATCGGCATTTCCTGTAAGGGCGTTCGCCATACTGGGGTCCCCACGGGAGGAAGGATGAACTTGGCAGCCGCTGTCGTGGTGAGTTACCTTTTAGGCTCCCTGGTGCCCGGGCTCTGGATCCCGAGGCTCAAGGGGGTGGACATAAGGAAGCACGGCAGCGGGAACCCCGGGGCCACGAACGTCTACAGGGTCTTAGGGATGAAGTACGCCCTGGCGGTGGGGATCGTGGACTTCAGCAAGGGGCTGCTCGCTGTTGTGCTGGTCTCACGGATCGCCGGGCCTTCGGGGTGGGCCCCGATACTCTGCGGACTTGTGGCAGTGCTCGGACACATCTGGCCTGCCTTCGGGGGGTTCAGGGGGGGGAGGGGGGTGTTGGCAGCAGCCGGGGTCCTGACGGGACTGGCACCTTTGGGGGTGCTCGTGGCCGTAGCGGTGTGGTGTGCGGTCACATTCTCCACGAGGTACGTGTCCTTAGGTTCGATATCGGCGGCCGTGGCCTTCCCTTTGAGCCTCGTGGCTCAAAGGAGCTTCGGTGCATCGGTCCCCGACGAGGTCCTGGCTGTCTCGGCGGTGGTGTGCGGGCTCGTGGTGCTGAGGCACGCTCCCAACATAAGGAGGCTTTTAAGGGGCGAGGAGCACAGGTTCGGGAGGAAGGTGTGAGGATAGCGGTGATAGGGGCAGGGGGCTGGGGGACCGCCCTGAGCGTGCTCCTGGCAGGAAGAGGGCACCAGATCTTTCTCTGGCAGAGGGAGAAGGACTTAGCCCAGGAGGCCAGGAGGACCAGGGAGAACAGGGTCTTCCTTCCCGGGGTGAGGATACCCGAGGGGGTGGAGATATCCTGGAAGATCTCCGAGGTCGTCCCAGAGGCCGATATGTGGGTCTTCGCCGTCCCTTCGCAGTACGTGCGCCAGGTGGCGAGGGCGGTGGGGGAGGTGGACGGAGGGGAGGGGAAGCTTGTGGTGAGCGTGGCCAAGGGGATAGAGGAGGGGAGCCTCAAGAGGATGTCGGAGGTGCTGCTGGAGGAGCTCCCAGGCCTTTCCTCCGGGAGGCTGGCGGTGCTTTCGGGCCCGAGCCACGCCGAGGAGGTCGGGAGGGGCATGCCGACTTCGGTCGTGACAGCATCGGCGTCGGTCGACACGGCGAGGACGGTACAGGAAGCCTTCTTTTCCCCCAACTTCAGGGTGTACACCAGCGACGACGTTGTAGGGGTGGAGCTCGGAGGTGCGCTCAAGAACGTGATAGCGATAGCCGTGGGGATATGCGACGGGCTCGAGCTCGGGGACAACGCCAAGGGGGCCCTTATAGCCAGGGGCCTTGCGGAGATCACGAGGCTCGGGGTGGCCATGGGAGCCAGGCCCGAGACTTTTGCGGGGCTTTCCGGGGCCGGGGACCTGATAACGACTTGCATAAGCCGGCACAGCAGGAACAGGTACGTGGGCGAGCAGGTAGGGAGGGGGAGGAGCCTCGAGGAAGTCTTAGATGAGATGGTCATGGTGGCCGAGGGGGTGAGGACGGCAGAGGCAGCCAGGAAGCTCGCCCTCAGGTACGGGGTTGAGATGCCTATAACCGAGAAGGTCCACCAGGTGCTCTTCGAGGGTTACGACCCCAGGAGGGCCTTGGAGGACCTCATGCTCCGCCAGCCCAAGCCCGAGGTCTGGGGTTGGGCGTAGCCCTGAGGTCATGGGCAAGGTATATTACTCGATAAGCGAGGTAGCAGAACTTTTGGGGGTGAGGCAATCCACCCTCAGGTACTGGGAGCAGGAGTTTCCCGTCCTCAGGCCCAAGAAGAACAGGGCCGGGAACAGGGCGTACAGGGAGAAGGACCTGAAGACCGCCCTGATCATCAAGAGGCTCCTCCACGATGAAGGGCACACCATAGATGAGGCGAGGAAGCTCCTAAGGGACAATAAGTTCCTCAAGGGACTTTTGGAAAGGCCCCTTGAGGAGCTTATGGTCCCCTCCGACCTGCTCTCCTACATAAGGAGGGAGCTTGAGGGGCTGTTGGAATGGGTGAGAAGTTGGTGAGGAAGGTGGCTTATACTGGGATCATGGCCGGGCTCACGGCCTTGGGGGCGTGGATCAGGGTCCCGCTCTGGCCAGTGCCCGTCACCCTCCAGGTCTTCTTCGTGCTCCTTTCGGGTGCGATCCTGGGACCCCGGCTCGGCGCCCTGAGCCAGGGCGTGTACTTAGGGCTCACATTCGTCGGGCTCCCGCTCTCGGCCTCCGGGGGAGGGCCGGGCGTGGCCCTTTCCCCCACGTTCGGCTACCTCGCAGGGTTCCCGGCGGCCGCTTGGCTCGTGGGGAGGCTCGAGGGGGAGGGGTTCACGAGGAGGTCGCTCGCCATGCTCTCGGGCCTCGGACTCATATACCTTACGGGGCTCACCTACCTCTGGTTCTACTTCAGGTACATAGCCCACATCCCCCGCCACGTTTCGGAACTGCTCTGGCTCGGGCTCCTCCCCTTCATCCCGGGGGACCTGGCCAAGGTCGCGCTCGCCTCCTATGTGGCCGGACGGCTGGGGAGACTCGGAGGCTTCTGGAGGGATAGATGAGGATTCTGGAAGTCAAGGAGATGTGGATACACACCCACTTCATCACCGACTGCGAGAAGCTTCCTGCCGAGGGCATGCACAGGATAGAGTCCGGCATAGAGCCCGTGCTCAGGAAGCTCGGAATAGTGTACGGGATACACTTCAGGGAGGAGCCTGGGGAGAGGGGGATAAGGATAGTCTTGGAATGCATCCCGTTCCCCGAGGTCCTCAAGGAGATAAGGAAGCACTTAGAGGAGATAGTCAAGGACATACCGGTGAGGCCGAGGCCCACCGAGGTGAGGATAGCGAAGGAGAACGCCTTGACTTGACAGTCGGTCCCACGTTGGGTACATTACTTGATTTCCCTGCGGACCATAGGGCGTTCGAAATACCAACAAAGGAGGAGAACTATGGTCAGGATAAGGTTAGCAAGGGTGGGGAAGAAGAAGAAACCCTTCTACAGGATCGTCGCTGCCGACTCGAGGAGTCCGAGGGACGGGAGGTTCATAGAGATATTGGGTTCCTACAGCCCCATATCCGAGCCCGAGGTCACGAGCCTCAAGCCCGAGCGCATAATCTACTGGCTTGAGCACGGAGCACAGATGACCGAGAGGGTTAGGGCCATCCTCAAGAAGGAGGGGGTGCTCAAGCGGTGGAAAAAAGAGGAAGCCCCGGAGGAACCCGGGAAGGTCGAAACCGAGGAGGAGTCACCTCCTGGTTCAGCATCGGAAGGATAACCCGTCCCTTGGGGATCAGGGGGGCCGTGAGGGTCCTTCCGGAGACCGACTCCCCGGAAAGGTTCCTCGGGCTTGGGAGGGCGTTCTTAGGCAGGGACGAAGGCGAACTTAGGGAGGCCGAGATAGCCTGGGCCAAGGTGAGGGAGAGGGATGTGGTGGTGAAGTTCGTGGGGGTGGACTCCCCAGAGCAGGCCGAGGAGCTGAGGGAGCTGAGGATATGGGTTCCGAGGGAGGAGGCCCTCCCTTTGGAGGAGGACAGCTACTACATCCCGGACCTTCTGGGGATGGAGGTCGTGACAGAGGAGGGGGAGCTTTTGGGGACCTTGGAGGAAGTCTGGACCCTCCCGGCTAACGACGTCTACGTCGTCAGGAGGGGAAGGAGGGAGCTCCTGCTCCCGGCGACCGCCGAAGTCGTCAGGGAGGTAGATTTAGAGGCCAGAAGGATCGTGGTGAGGCTTCTGGAGGGGTTGGAGTGGTCGTAGATATAATCACCCTCTTCCCCAGGATCTTCTTAGGAGCTTTCGAGGAAGGTATCGTCCGTCGGGCAAGGCAGAAAGGACTGGTGGAGATAACTTTGCATCCTCTCAGGGCCTTCGCAACGGACAGGTGGGGTACGGTGGACGATTATCCGTACGGCGGCGGGCCGGGGATGGTCCTGAGGCCGGAGCCCATAGCCAAGGCCTTAGAGCACATAAGGAGGCTGAGAGGGGGGCTCGGTAGGGTGATATTCCTGACCCCGCAGGGCGAGAGGCTCTCCCAAGGGAAGGTGAACGAACTTTCGCTGGAGGAGCATCTCGTGCTCATATGCGGGAGGTACAAGGGGATAGATGAGAGGATAAGGATAAAATATGTGACGGACGAGATATCCATAGGGGACTATGTCCTCAGCGGTGGGGAGTTTCCTGCCATGGTGCTTGTGGACGCCGTCGTAAGGCTACTTCCCGGAGCGCTCGGTGATGCGGAATCCGCCCTCGAGGATTCCTTCCAGACGGGGCTTCTGGACGCACCTTGGTACACCCGCCCAGAGGTCTTCGAAGGTATGAGGGTCCCCGAGGTCCTCTTAAGCGGGGACCATAAGAGGATAAAGGAGTGGCGCCTGAGGGAGTCCATGCGTCGCACGAGGGAACGCAGGCCGGACCTCTGGGAGAAGTACTTGCGGGAGCAGGGAGCCTCGGAGGCTTGAGTCCGATCGTTCGAGGAGGAGGGATGAAGCCTTGTATCGGCATCGGGGTCATAGGTTTCGGGACTGTGGGCTCCGAGGTGGTGAGGCTCCTTTTGGAGGGGATCGAGAGGCCCGACTTCGGACTCGAACTTAAGAAGGTCGCCGACCTCGACATCGTCACCCCCAGAGGGGTGGAAGTCCCGAAGGAGCTTACGACCACGGACGCCGAAGAAGTGATAGAATCAGAGGAGGTCGGGATAGTCGTGGAGCTTATAGGGGGGATAGAGCCCGCAAGGACGTATATCCTCGAGGCGATAGCTCGGGGCAAGGACGTGGTGACGGCCAACAAGGCCCTCCTGGCGCAGTGCGGTGACGAGATATTCCATGCGGCGGTGGAGGCCGGGGTGGATGTGGGTTTCGAGGCGAGCGTGGGGGGGTCAATGCCCGTAATAAGGGCGCTCAGGGAGGGATTGGCGGGGGAGAGGATAGAGAGGCTTTACGGAATACTCAACGGCACCACGAACTACATCCTCACGAGGATGGAGGAAGAGGGCCTACCCTTTTCCGAGGCCCTGAGGGAGGCACAGGAGGCGGGATACGCTGAGGCGGACCCGAGCTTGGACATAAGCGGCAGGGACGCCCTTCAGAAGCTCGTGGTGCTCCTGAGGGTGGCGTTCGGCATTTCAGCATCTCCCGGGGAAGTATTCTGCGAAGGGATAGAGGGGATAACTCCCCAGGACATAGAGTACGCAAGGGAGTTCGGTTACAAGGTCAAGCTTCTGGCGACCGCCAAGAGGGTGGGGGAAGGGATCGAGGCGAGGGTCCACCCCACCCTGGTCCCGCAGAAGTCCATGCTCGCAAACGTGAGGGAGGAGTTCAACGCCTTGGAGCTCGTGGGAGAGGGGGTGGGACATCAGCTCTTCTACGGAAAGGGGGCTGGAGGAAGGCCCACGGCCAGGGCCGTGGCCTCGGATTTGGTGTCCCTGGCCTCCAGGAGGCTTTCGGGGGCGACCCCGAGGGTGGGGGAACTTCTGGACTCGTCCGGGCTTAAGCTCATGCCCGTGGAGGAGGCCGTCATGCCTTACTACTTCAGGTTTCTGGCCTTAGACAGGCCCGGGGTGCTCGCCCAGATAGCGAGGGTACTTGCGAGCGAGGGGATAAGCATAGCCTCGGTCATACAGAAGGGCAGGGCCGAGGAGGCTGTGCCCATCGTCATGATGACGCACGAGGCCAGGGAGGACGCCGTGAGGAGGGCCGTAGCCCGGATAGATGAGCTCGAGGTCGTGAGGGGGAGGACGCAGGTGATAAGGGTGGAAGAACTTTAGAAGGGAGGTCGTATGGTCTGGAGGGGGGTGATAGAACATTACAGGGAGTACCTTCCGGTCTCCGAGGACACCCCGGTGATAACGCTGCTCGAGGGGAACACCCCCCTCATCCCGTCCCGCAGGCTCGTGGAGGAGTTGGGGTTGAAGCTCGAGCTTTACTTCAAGTACGAAGGCCTGAACCCGACGGCCTCCTTCAAGGACAGGGGCATGACCGTGGCCGTGTCCAAGGCGGTGGAGGCGGGGGCAAAGGCCGTCATATGCGCTTCCACCGGGAACACTTCGGCATCCGCAGCTGCCTACGCCGCAAGGGCGGGGATAAAGGCGGTGGTGGTCATCCCGGAGGGGAAGATAGCCTTGGGGAAGCTCGCTCAGGCCATGGTCGAAGGGGCCCAGGTCGTACAGATAAAGGGTAACTTCGACAGGGCGTTGGAGATCGTGAGGGAGATCACCGAGAAGTACCCGATAACCTTGGTCAACTCCATAAATCCCCATAGGATAGAGGGCCAGAAGACAGCAGCCTTCGAAATCTGCGACCACCTGGGAAGGGCCCCCGACTACCATGCGCTTCCCGTGGGGAACGCGGGGAACATAACGTCTTACTGGAAGGGGTACAAGGAGTACTACGAAAGGGGTAGAATATCTTCCCTCCCCAAGGTCCTGGGCTTCCAGGCCGAAGGAGCGGCTCCCATAGTGAGGGGACATCCCATCCCGAACCCGGAGACCATAGCTACGGCCATAAGGATAGGCAACCCTGCGAGCTGGAAGGGGGCGGTGGCTGCGAGGGACGAGTCCGGAGGGCTCATAGATACTGTCACGGACGAGGAGATCCTCAGGGCCTACGGGATGCTGGCGGAGCTAGAGGGGATATTCGTAGAGCCGGCCTCGGCGGCATCTGTCGCCGGGGTCATAAAGCTGAGCAGGAAGGGGTTCTTCAGGGGAGGGGAGACCGTGGTCTGCGTGCTCACGGGACACGGGCTCAAGGACCCGGACAGGGCGGTGGCCACCGCAAGGAAACCGACCACGGTCGAGGCCGACCTGGACGCCGTGGCGGAGGCCATAGGGCTATGAGGGCCTGGTGCGTCCTCAGCAGGTTATCCTGGGCTGTACTTTCCATCTTTCTACTGGGCCAGGCGGACGCTTGGTGGGAGAGGGGACACAGGATAGCTACCGAGGCCGTGATGAGGATGCTTCCAAGCGATATGCCGAGGTTCTTCAGGGCCTCCGGGGATGTGCTCGTCCCGCTCTCGGCAGCTCCCGACAGGTGGAAGAAGTACGGCGATGTGGTCCACGCAGGCTGGAGGTGGGACCACTTCATGGACTTAGAGCTTCTGGACCTTCCCCTGGGCGAGTTCCTGGAAAAGTTCCCAGATAGGTTCTCGGCCATGGAGCACTGGTGCGGGGGGGACGGGCGCATACCCGGATTCCTCCCTTACCACATACTGGAGCTGTACGAGGCCCTGAAAGGGGTCTTCGGAGAGCTAAAGGAGAAGCCCTCCGACCCGAGCCTCCAGGTCCAGGCGCTCTTCTTCGCTGGGAGCCTGGCCCATTTTGCCGAGGACCTCTCCCAGCCCCTCCACCTCACCGTGCACTACGACGGGAGGGTGGACGAGAAGGGGGATGTCGTATCGAACGAGGGGATACACGAAAGGTTCGAGGGCCCATTGGTCGAGCACATAGACCTCAGGGACGTCCTACCCTATATGCATCCCCCCGAGGAACTTGGAGATGTAAAGGAGGCCCTGGTGAGGGCCATGGAGAGGTCATACGGCTTCGTGAAGGAGGTCTACGCCTTGGACGACAGGGGAGAATTGGAGAAGGCCACGCCGATGGCGGTGAGGTTCGCCGCCATGAGGCTCGCCGAGGGAGCGCAGCTCGTGGCGAACCTCTGGTACACGGCCTGGGCGAAGGGAGGCCGCTGAGGAGGGACCATGCCCGAGATAGCCTTCCTGAACGGAGAGTTCCTACCCATAGACGATGCCAAGGTTCCGGTGGACGACAGGGGGTACCAGTTCGGGGACGGCGTGTACGAGATCGTCAAAAGCTACAACGGCAGGCTCTGGGCGTTGGACAGGCACCTGAGGAGGCTCGAAAGGAGCCTCTCTGAGGTCGGGATAACGGGCATAACCGTGGACGAGGTGAGGGAGAGGATACTCGAGACCTACGAAAGGAGCGGGATCTCGAGGGCCTTGGTATACGTACAGGTAACACGTGGGGTGCTTCCCAGAAGGCACGCATGGACCTCCGCCTCGTTGAAACCTACCCTCCTCGTAACCGTGAGGAAGTTTCAGGGAGTCCCGGACGAGCTCAGGCGGAGCGGGGTCGAGGTCATAACCCTGCCCGAGGTGAGGTGGGGAAGGAGGGACATAAAGTCCATAAACTTGCTCCCGAACGTCCTGGCCGCCCAGAAGGCCTGGGAGGCCGGAGCGTACGAGGCCATATTCGTTGAAGGGGGGTACATAACCGAGGGGTCCCACACCAACATCTTCGCAGTGAGGGACGGGAGGCTCTTCACCCCCCAGGAGGGACCCCACATACTTCCGGGGATAACCAGGGGTTTGGTGATAGAGATGGCCAGGGAGGAGGGAATACCCGTGGAGGAGGGACCCCTTTCTTACGAGGCCCTGCTGGAGGCGGACGAGGCATTCCTCACGGCGACCGGGGAGGAGGTCCTGGGGGTGGTCTCGGTGGACGGGAGGAGGATGGGCTCCGGAAAGGTCGGGCCTATGACCTGGAGGCTGTACGAGATGTTTGTGGACAGGGTGGAGAGGGGCATGGACTCCCCGTAGGAGGCCGACGTGAACTTCGGGGAAATGGGACCTGAGGACCTCGGCAGGGCGACGGTGGAGCCCTCGGGGAGCTTCCCCGTGGGTTACACCGGGACCTGGAGGATAAAGTATACAGCGGGCAGGTTCGGCATGGACGACCAGAGCTGCCTGCTCGTAGTCCAGAGGGACATGACCGACGCAGCGCCCCTCCAGTCCGAAGACCCCGAAGCTCCTGGCTACATCTGTGCCCGCACGGACGGGGAGGCCAAGCTTAAGGTCTCGTACGATCCCTGGCGCTGGGTGAGGCCCTGGAGGGGGGCCATAGTTGTGACGGTTTACGACGGATTTCTAGCACCCGGGGAGAAGATAGAGGTGGTGCTCGAAAGATGGACGCTTCAGACCTTCCCGGAGACGAGGCACGAGTTCCGGGTCCTCGTGGACCCCTTCGGCACGAGGGAGTTCAGACCTCTCCCGGAACATCCCTCCATAAGGATAGTCCCGGCAGGACCCTTCCGCTTGGAGGGGGTGCTTCCGTCGGTGGCGAGGCCGGGGGAGGAGGTGGAGGTGTGGGCGAGGGTCGTGGACCGGTGGGGGAACCCTGTGGAGGAGTTCAGAGGGGAGGTGAAGGTGGAGTGTCCGGAAGCTGAAGGGCTTCCTGCATCGTCCGTGCTCGAAGGGGGCGTGGGCACCTTGGGGAAGGTGAGGTTCCCGAGGGAGGGGACCTACAGGCTCCGGCTTTCGTGCGGAAGGCTCGAGGGGATGAGCAACCCCGTACACATATCCTGGGACCCCAAGCCCATCTTCTGGGCCGACCTCCACGGCCAGACCCAGGACACCATAGGCACGGGCACCCTGAAGGAGTACTTCTCCTTCGCAAGGGATAAGGCCCTGGTAGATGTCGTAAGCTGGCAGGGGAACGACTTCCAGATAACGGAGGACACATGGAAGGAGGTCCGCAGGCTGACCGCTGAATTCCACGAACCCGGAAGGTTCGTGACCTTCTTAGGTTACGAGTGGTCGGGGCTCACGCCGGCCGGAGGAGACCACAACGTGCTCTTCCTCGGGGACGAAGGGATGCTCCACAGGAGTTCGAGCTGGCAGGTGGGAGGGGCGAAGGAGACCGACAGGTACCCCATCTCCAGGCTCTGGGAGGAGTTCAGGGGGAGGAGGGACGTCATGGCCGTGGCCCACGTGGGGGGAAGGTACGCCAACCTTGACTTCTGGGACCCAGAAATATGCCGCCTCGTCGAGGTACATTCGGCCCACGGGACCTTCGAGTGGCTCGCAGAGGATGCGATAAGGAGGGGGCTGGTTGTGGGGTTCGTCGCGGGGAGCGACGACCACACCGGAAGGCCCGGGCTTTCTTCCCCACTCAGGAGGCTCACGAGGGGCTCGCACATATTCGACGCCTACGGCGGGCTTACGGGAATATACGCCGAGGAGCTTTCGAGGAATGCGATCTGGGAGGCCCTCCGCTCCCGGCATTGTTACGCCACCACGGGTGCGAGGATGGTTTTGGACCTGAGGTGCGGGGAGCACATTATGGGGGACGTGGTGGAGGGACCTCCGGCCGGGATGGAAGTCGGGGTCGTAGGGACCGCTCCGCTTTTAGACGTCGAGGTCCTGAGGGACGGGGATGTGGTATACCGGCATCCCTTGGGTTCCTCCACGGACTGGGTGAGGGCCGACTGGTCGGGGGTGAGGGCCAAAAGCAGGGAGAAGAGGGCGGACTGGAGCGGGGAGGTGGAGGTCCTCGGGGGAAGGATAGAGGATTTCAGGACGTTCGGGTTCAAGAGGGAGGGGGAGGGGATATTTAGGGAATCCGACCGTAGGTTGAGGGTGGTCTCCACGACTTCCGGGGATACGGTGGGAACGTTCCTCAGGGTTTCCGGGGAGCGTCCCGTGGTGAAGTTCCGCTGTGGGAACGTGGACGTAGAGGTGCCAGTGCGGGAGCTGGGAAGGGAGCCCTCGGAGTTCCCAGCAGGTGGGGTGAACCTGAAGCTCAGGTTAAGGCTCTCTTCCCCCGAGGGAAGGCCGGAGGAGGTCTGGTTCACGTTCTGCGACCCCGACCCTCCTCCTGGTCCCCACGCATACTGGGTCAAGGTTCTGCAGGCCGACGGGCACATGGCATGGTCGAGCCCCATCTTCTTCCGCTGAGCCATGGAGAGGGAACCTTACGAGGCCATAGCTTCCATATACGACTTCATAATGAGGCACGTGAACTACCGAAGGTGGGCTGGATATCTGGAGGCCCTCTGGACCCGCTCGGGGCTCGAAAGGCCCGAAATATGCGAGCTCGCCTGCGGAACCGGCAACATAGCCCTGGAACTCTGGAGGAGGGGGGAGAGGGTGCTCTTAGGATGCGACATATCAGAGGCAATGCTGAAGGTCGCAAGGGAGAAGGCGGAGGCCGTGGGGGCGGAGGTGGACTTCGTCCGTGCCGACCTCAGGGACCTGAGCCCCTTGGGAAAGTTCGACGTGCTGCTCTGCGTGTACGACAGCATAAACTACCTCAGGGAGGACGAGGTCCCCGAAGCTTTGCTTCAGGCCTACGAGCACCTGAGGCCGGGGGGTGCCTTCATCTTCGACATATGCACTGAAGCTAACTCCCTCAAGTACTTCAGGGACTACACGGAAGTGGATTTCGGGCCTGGGTTCTCCTACGAGAGGAGGAGCAGGTACGACCCGGAGGAGCGGATACAGTACACCTACTTCGAGGTCCACTTCTCGGGGGACCCGGAGGCCTACTGTGAGAAACATATCCAGTGGATATACCCAGTGGAGTGGATCCTGGAAAGGATAAGGGAGAGCCCGTTCGAGCTTTTGGGTGCCTTCCCCGACTTCACTTTCCGCAGGACCGAGGAGGAGAGGGGCGATAGGGTCCACTTCGTGTTGAGAAAGGAGGGGAGATGGCCGTAGCCGAGATATCGGTCGTGCCCTTGGGCACGGGTTCCCCGTCCGTGAGCAGATACGTGGCCAAGGCCTTAGAGGTCGTGAGGGCCTCCGGCCTCAAGTACGAGCTGACGCCCATGGCCACCGTGGTCGAGGGATCGGTGGAGGAAATACTTAAGCTCGTGGGGGATATGCACCGGGCCGTACTGGAGGACGCCGTGAGGGTGGTGACGTCCCTGAGGATGGACGACCGAAGGGACAAACCTCTTACGATGGAGGGGAAGGTCCGGGCTGTGGAAGGAAGTGCTTAGATTTGGAGGAAATATGCAGGTGCTCAGGGAGAATGGTTGTCGGGTGTTCATCTTGGACGGGAGGCTATCAGCCGAGGACGCCCACAAGTTGAAGAAACTTTTCGAGGAGACCAGGTCCCAAGGAGGGCCGGTCGTGGTGGACATGTCCAACTTGGAGTACATAGACAGTTCCGGGCTTGGAGCTTTGGTCTATATCCTCAGAAACTCACCCCAAGGCGTCCGACTGTGCTGCGTTCCTTCTAAGGTCCTGGACGTGTTGGAGCTTGCCAAGCTAGACAGGTTCTTCTCGATCTACCTTTCGAGGGAGGAAGCTTTAGGAGTGTCCGAGCGAGGAGGCAGATGAGCACATACCTTGTGACCGGGGGTGCGGGGTTCATAGGCTCCCATGTATGTAGGCTCCTCGTGGACCTGGGGGAGAAGGTCAGGGTCCTGGACGACCTCTCGACGGGTAGGATAGAAAACTTGGAGGGGATAGGGGACAGGGTCGAGTTCGTAAGGGGGGACGTCAGGGACCTCGGTCTCTTGAGGGAAGTTATGGAAGGAGTGGACTTCGTGGTGCACGAGGCAGCCATCGCTTCCGTCGTCCGCTCGGTGGAGGACCCCTTGGAGGTCGAAAGCGTCAACGTCGGAGGGACCCTCAACGTGCTCCTCTCCGCCAAGGATGCTGGCGTAAAGAGGGTCGTCTTTCCCGGGTCGGCCTCGGCATACGGGAACTCCCCCTTCCTTCCGAAGACCGAGGACATGGCCCCCGAACCCCTCTCGCCCTACGCCGCCTCGAAGCTCGCCGGCGAACATTACTGTAGGGCGTTCTACGAGACCTACGGCCTTGAGGCCGTCGTGCTCAGGTACTTCAACGTGTTCGGACCCCGCCAGGACCCCGACTCCCCGTACTCCGGGGTGATATCCATATTTTTAGGAAAGCTCTTGAGGGGAGAGGAGATAGTCATATTCGGGGACGGGGAACAGACCAGGGACTTCGTGTTCGTGGAGGATGTCGCAAGGGCCACGGTCTCGGCCTGCGAGGCAGAGGGTGCCGCCGGGGAAGTGTTCAACGTAGGGAGGGGAGAGGAGGTCAAAATAAACGACCTGGCCGAAGCCGTAATGGAGGTAACGGGGGTCGAGGGGAAGGTCGTACACGGCCCTCCCAGGCCCGGGGACGTCAGAGCTTCGTTGGCCGACATAACTAAAGCTGAAAAGCTCCTCGGGTACAGCCCGAGGGTGTCCCTGAAGGAGGGCCTGGCAAGGACGGCAGAGTGGTTTCGGAGGAAGTATGGAGAAAAGGCCGGGGGTGTTCTTAGATAGGGACGGCACGATAAACGAAGACTTCGGATACGTCGTGGACCCAAGGAGGCTGGTCCTTCTGCCCAAGGCTGCGGAGGGGATAAAGCTCTTAGGCGAGTTCGGGGTCCCGATCGTGGTGGTATCCAATCAATCAGCCGTCGGAAGGGGATACTGCACCGAGGAGGATGTCGAGGAGGTGAACCGAGCCTTAGCATCCCTCCTCAAGGAACGGGGAGCCAAGGTCGACGCCTTCTACTACTGCCCTCACCATCCCGAGGCCAGGGTTCCAGCGTATCGGGTCGCCTGTCCGTTCAGAAAGCCGGAGCCCGGTATGGTCCTGAGGGCTGCCTCCGAGCATGGGATAGACCCGAGGAAAAGTTACGTTGTAGGGGACATGCACTCCGACATAAAGCTCGGCCGCAGGGTGAAGGCCAGGACGGTCCTCGTGCTCACAGGACACGGCGAGGAGACCTTGGAGATGGTGAAGAGGAAGGAGGCCCCGAGGCCGAGCTTCGTGGCGAAGGACCTGGTGGAGGCCGCCTGGTGGGTGTTGGAGGACATGGACAGACGGGGTCTGATCTGAGGAGGATCTGGGGCACCTTGACCCCTGCCGACAGGGTCCTACTGGCCTGTCTGCTCTGTTCGGGCCTGGTTTGGGCGTTCTGGCCGAGGGATAAGGGGGAAGTCGCCGTAATAGTGGGGTCAGGGGGCCTGGTAGCGGAGGTAAGCATGGACCGGCCGGACACCTTAGCTGTGAAGGGACCCTTGGGCACGACATATGTGGTCGTGGGTGGAGGGGAGGCCAAGATAATCTCCTCTCCATGTCCCCAAAAGCTCTGCGTGCGTTCCGGGCCGGTGAGGAGGCCCGGGGAGGTGGTGGTTTGTATACCGAACAGGGTAGCGGTTACGATAAAGGGCAGGAACGGGCCGGATGCGGTGCTCCGGTGACCCACCTCGCCCTTCTGGTCGCCGGAGGTGCTGCCCTATCCCTTTTGGAAGGTTCCCTTCCCAGGCCCCTCCCCTGGATGAAGATAGGTCTTGCGAACGTCGCCACGATCTTGGCCCTCTACCTGTACGGGGCAAGGTCCGCTTTCTCGGTCGCCGTGCTGAGGGTGCTGTTGGGAGGAGTCTTCCTCGGCTTCGGTCCGGGGTTCGTGCTCTCGGCTGGAGGTGGGATCGCTGCGTGGGGGGTCATGGCGCTCGTGAAGGAGACCCTCGGGGGCACTTTCAGCGTGGTCGGGGTCAGCATATGGGGGGCCCTGACGCACAATTTAACCCAACTTGTCCTCGCCCACCTCCTCGTACGGACGGCGGCCGTATGGGCCCTGCTTCCGGCCTTCCTCTGGGCCGCAGGGGTCACGGGGACGATCACGGGGTTAGCGGCCGACTTCGGGTTGAAGTTGCTGAGGAGGTATCCCAGGCGGGTACTACGATGAGGCTTTGGCGTAGAAGGACTTTATCAGCCTATCCAGGTATCCCTTGGGATCTTCCAGCACTTCCTCGGTAACTTCGAACTCCTCAGCGTTCACGAGCTTGAGCCCGTATCCGTAGTCCTTGAGGAGCTCACGGCATAGTTCCTCAGGTTTCGTTTCCCTCCTTGCTGCCTCCTCCTCTATCCACCGCAGGGCCCCCTCTGAGAACCTCAGGCGGATGCCGTGCTCCTTCCTGAACTCCTCCTCGAACTCCCTTACAGGAGCCTCCCTGAGGAGCCTTTCGAGTTCCCCCTCCGGGTCCTCGGCCATCTCCTCCGTGACCGTAAGGCGACGGACGGAAGTCGAAGGGAGCTTTTTCTCGAAGGGCAAAAGGACCTCCTCACAGACGCTCACCAGCGCCCTGGCTCCCGTGCCCCTTTTGTAGGCCCTCTCAGCTATCTGCCGAAGGGCTCCGTCGGTGAACTCTAAATCTATACCGTATGCCTTGAAATCCCTCTTCTTGGAC
>QNCW01000031.1 GCA_003645885.1 Candidatus Latescibacterota bacterium
AGCCTCTCCTCGGCTACCTTTATGTAATCCTCGTCTATCTCGAAGCCCACAAAGTCGACCCCGAGCTTTACGCAGGCCAAGGCAGTGGAACCTATGCCCATAAAGGGGTCCAGGACGAGCCTGGTCCTGTCGAGTCCGTGGAGCCTTATGCACATCTCGGGGAGCTTCACGGGGAAGGAGGAGGGATGTGGCCTTTCTCCCTTGGACCTTACGGTCCTGTACGGGATGAACCAAACGTTCCCTCGGCACCTCAGGTCCCTCGCCGACCTCCACCTCCTTATATTCACCTTGTCCTGGTAGGGGACCCCGATCGCGAGCCTGTCCAGCTTCACGTCCCCGCCCTTCGTGAAGTGGAATATGTGTTCGGCGCAGTCGTTGAGGAAGCGGGAACCTCCTATGGGCTTGTAGTGCCCCACCGCTATGTCGCCCGAGATGTTGGGATAATCCCCCACATCCTCCTTGCCTATGGCTATGCTCTTGACCCAGTATATCAAGTTCTGGAGCACGAAGTGCTTCCTCACCCTGTTTGCCACGTCGAAGGGTATCCACGGGTCGGTGGGCTTTCCCCCCACGTTCAGGAAGAAGGAGCCATCGTCCCTGAGCACCCGCTTCACCTCCCTCGCAACTTCCTCCATCCAGTCGAGGTACCTATCCCTCGGCAGGCTGTCCCTGTAACTCCCGTAGTTTACGCCTATGTTGTAAGGGGGGGATGTTACGACTACATCCACGCTCCCGGGCTCCAGGAGCCTCATCCCCTCCATGCAGTCCATCGGGTATATCCTGTTGACCTCCATCATATCAGGGGGAAGCTCCTCAAGGTGGTGTACACGGCGCCGGAAGGCCTGAGGTCGCTCTTCATCACCTTGACCTCTTCGACGATGACCTCCTCGGGCCCGAACCCCCTCCGGACCATGTCCTCGGTCAACTGCCTGAGCTTCCCTGACTGCCTCTTGACCCTGCCTATCGTGAGGTGCGGCGAGAAGGGCCTGCCCTCCCTCGGGAACCCTCTGCGCTCGAGGCTCACCTCCACCCGTTCGGCCAAGCTCCTCAAGGTATCCGCACCCTCTGACACCCCCACCCAGATCACCCTGGGTCTGCCGAGGCCGGGGAAACCCCCGAGCCCCTCGAGGGCCATCCTGAAGGGCCCGAGGCCCTCGGTGGCCTCCCCAACGCCCTGGAAGACCTCCTTTAGGCGAGCTTCTTCTACCTCGCCTAAGAACTTCAAAGTAAGGTGGAGGCTTTCAGGTGCCACCCACCTGACCTCGGCCCCGTACCCCTTAAGCTCCCTTATAAGCTCCGCCACCGACCTCCTCGCCTCGTCCGAGATGTCCACGGCCACGAAAGTCCTCACCTGGGCCATATCTCCCCCTACGCCAGTTCCTTCAAAAGCTCCGTCGCCTCACGCACCATGACCTCCCCCACGTCCTCCCTGTACGGGAAGAGGTCCGAGAGGAACGGCACGAAGGAGGAAGCGTAGGACTTTGCCTCGAAGTCCTCCCTCGTCGGGATGTAACCCACGTACCTCTCAGCGTATCCTACGAAGTGGGTGGGGCGGAAGGGTGAACCTTCCTTGACCGCCCTCCCTATCCGGGAGAAGACCTCTCCCGGGACCGCTATGAGAGCGGAATCCCCTAAAATTAAGGCCCTGAACGTGACCTCCAAAGCCCCGGGGTGCCTCCCCTCCTCCCTCCAGGATGGGAGCCACCCCTCGTCCGTCCAGATGATCCCTCCGGGGAACCTTGCTTCCATAAGCTCAAGCCACCTTTTGGATTCCCATTCCCTGAACATGGCCATACGGGCGAGCCGCTCCCTTCCCTCGGACTTCGCAAGAGCGAGGTCCTTCATCTCCCGGAAGAACTTCTCCTCCTCCCCGGGCTCCGGGACCCTCAGGGGTAGCAGGACCCTCCTGGAGCCGAACTTGATCCCCACATCCCCGAATTTCATCCTCCTTACTACACCTGCCGCCACCTTCCCGAGGGCCCTCCCGTCACCTTCGACCCTTCCGAAGTCCGCCCTCCCCCAGACCTCGCTGTTCGAGACGGGGTCTATATCCCCGCAGGCCCCGGTGAAGAAGAGGCACGTCCCCCCGAGTTCCTCCTCCACCTGAAGCCTTGCAGCCCAGACATAATCGGCGGATATCACGGGTTTTGGTCCGAGCATGACAGGATGGCAGGCGTAGGAAAGCACGACAGCGACCATGCTTCCGTCCTTCGCCCTGAACGCCCAGACCGGGACCTCGGGGTCGGTGTGCCCTCCCTCGGTCCTCGTCCGGTTCCAGGCAAGGTGGGGATGCTCCCCCGAGGCCGCCCCTACCTCCACCTCGGTCGAGCTTTCTACCGCAGCACGTGCCGCGCTCCCCACCAGCCTCGGCAGCTCCTTCAAATAATCCTCGTCCGCCTGCCCACATCCCCTCAGGAAAGTCGTGGTGGGGCCCGTGTGGGTGTGTATGCAGGAGAGCAGGACCTCCCTCGCCTTAGAGGCCCTCCTGACCTCCTCCATTATCGAGTCCGAAAGCCACCCGTCGAGGCCCACCAGGTCGCAGGCCACAAGGGCAGCCCTCTTGAGCCCGTCGTCTAAGACGAGCACCCTCGCCGTAAGGTCGTCGTGGACCCACTCTGCCTTCCTCCTGAGGTAGATCCCGTAACCTGCGAGCCCCACGCCCAAAGGTGGCGTTATGGTGGCCCTTCCGACTCCGACCTTGAGCATATCCCCCTCCCGGTAGCCTCAAGAGGTTCACGATACAGCCCTCCGCACCATATCTAAAGCCGCCTGGGAGGCCCTGAACTTGATCTGGGAACGCTCCCCCACGAACCTGAATTCCTTCACCCGGACCTCCTCCGGCGTGGCCACGCCGATGTAGACTAAACCCACAGGCTTTTCGGGCGTCCCTCCTGTAGGCCCTGCTATCCCCGTGACCCCCAACCCCACCTCCACTCCCGTCCTTTCCCTTACGCCCTCGGCCATCGCCTTGGCTACCTGAGGGCTCACGGCTCCGTGCCTTCGGATAAGTTCCTCCGGCACGCCCAAAAGCTCCACCTTCGCCCTGTTGCTGTACGCCACCACCCCCCGCTCGAAGTAATCCGAGCTTCCCGGCACCTCGGTTATCCTGTGACCTACGAGGCCCCCCGTGCAGGATTCGGCGGTGGCTATCCTCCAACCCCTTCTCTTAAGCAACCTTCCAACTACCTCCTCCATCCCCTCCTCCCCCTCGGCGTATACGAACTGGCCGGCCCTGCGCCTTATCTCCTCGATAAGCTGTGTCGGGTCCTCCCCTTCCTCCCACATCACCCTTACGTCCACCCCCTCAAGCCCTGGCAGGAAGGCGACCTTATCCAGGTCCAGATCCGAAAGCTTCTCGCACAAGGCCGACTCGCTTATCCCTGTCGTGCGCAGGAGGACGAAGTTTATGGCCCTTCCGGAAAGTTTCCTGAGGATGGGGACCACGCTCTCCTCGAATATCCCCCTCATCTCCCTGGGCACCCCCGGAAGGAGGAAGAAGTGCCTTCCGTCGGCTTTGACGTGCAGCCCCGGAGCCGTGCCCCATCGGTTGGGGAGGACCTGGGAACCTTCAGGCACCGTTGCCTGGCGCACGTTCGACCTGGGCATCTCCATCCCTCTGTGGGCGAACCTCTTCCTTATGCCCTCCAAGACCTCCTCGTCCAGCACCAGCCTCCTCCCGACCACCTCTGCGAAGACTTCCTTGGTCCTGTCGTCCGGCGTGGGACCCAGGCCGCCCGTGACCACGGCCACATCGGAGCTTACCTGCTGGAGGGCGATCCTGATCTCCTCGGGACCGTCCCCCACCGAGGTCATCCTTACCACCCTGAACCCGAGCTCCGTAAGCCTCCGTCCGAGGTAAGCGGAGTTGGAGTCCACCACCAGACCCGTTATAAGCTCGTCCCCGACCGTGATCACTTCCGCCCTCATGGTCCCCCCATCGTATGCAGTATCACCCAAGTTGCAAGGCCTGCGTAAGCCCCGGCTACGATATCGTCGGCCATCACCCCCCATCCCCCAGGGAGCCTCTGGGAAAGTCCCGCAGGGAAGGGTTTTACAACGTCCATCAACCTAAAGATAAGGAAGCCGAGCCCGGCTGTCAACGAGGTCTTGGGAAGGAAGGCCACGGAGGCCAACATTCCGACCACCTCATCTATCACTATCCTGCCTGCGTCCTTCCCCCATTCGTCCTCCGCCTTCCCCGAGACCCAGACCCCGAGCAGGAATCCCGCCGTCAGAATCTCCGTCCACGTCCACGGGTCCATCCGTGGCAGGGCCCAGTAAATTAAAAGCCCCAGGATGCTTCCAGCCGTCCCTGGGGCTACCGGCGCGTAGCCGAAGGGTCCTCCCGAAGCTAAGATTAGGATTAACCTCTTCATCAGGAGCCTTTATTCCAAGCCCATCCTCTTGAGGTTCTCCAGGCTTATCTTCAGGCTCTCCAAGGGATGTCTCCGGCAGACGTCCTGCTCCACGAGGTACCACTCCGTCCCGGCCTCACCGCATGCCTTGAGTATCTCTGGCCAGTTGAGGTTCCCCTCCCCCACCTCCATCATGACCTGGTTCCCTTCCTTCATGCCCATGTCCTTCAGGTGCACGAGGGGAAGCCTCCCTGCAAACCTCCTGCACCAGTACGCAGGGTCCCCCCCTCCGTACTGGACCCAGTAGGTATCTATCTCGGCGTAGAGACAATCCGGGTCCGCTGAGTCCAAGAGTATCTCCAGGCCCACCTTGCCGCCGTATTTCTCGAACTCGACTGCGTGGTTGTGGTAGGAGAGCGTAAACCCGTGCTCCTTCAGGACCCTCCCCGCCTCGGAGAGCTTCCTTGCGGCCTTTCTGTACCCTTCCTCGTTGTGCATCTCCTTGGGCAGGCCGGGGCAGGCTATATGTTTAGCTCCCAAGATCTCGTGCTCTTCGATGACACCCTGGATGTCGTTCACTAACCTCTCGTAGCCCGTATGTGTAGAGCATGCGTACAGCCCCTCTCCGTCCAAGATCTTCTTCAGCTCCTTGGGCTCCACCGGGCCGAGCCCCGACACCTGGACGACCCTGTATCCTATCTTCCTGAGTTCCGCCAAGGTCTTGGCTATATCCGATGGGGTCCTGAGGTACTCCCTCAGCGTGTAGAGCTGTGCTCCAACTTTTGTCTCCATGTCCCTCCCCCGTGTTTTAAGGTACGTACTTCCTCCTCAGCAGGTACTGCAGCCCCGAGACGACCGTCAGGAGGGCGACTATGCTCATAAGGAGGTTCGCCACCTCCTCCGCACCCCCCAGGTTCTTGAAGCTGATCTGAAGGTTCATGACCCCTAAGACCACGAATATGGCGGCCAACTGGAACGAGGTCTTGTAACGGGCGAGCTTGGATGTGGCGACCTGCTTCCCGTTGTACAAGGCATAGATCCTCAGGAACGTGATCAATATGTCCCTCCCAACTATCACGGCCACGAGCCAGAAGGAGACCAGTCCCGTCATCATGAAGGCTACTAGGGCCGACGAGGCGAGGATCTTGTCCGCCAGCGGGTCCAGGAACCTTCCCACCGATGTGACCTCTCCTCCCTTCCTGGCCAGATGTCCGTCGTAGATGTCGGTGAGCGACGCGAACCCGAAGGTGAGGAGGGAGAGCTGCTTGCCGTACTCCCATTTCGAAAAGAACAAAATTAAGAACAGGGGGGTGAGCAATATCCGGGAGACGGTGAGAATGTTCGGCAGGTTCAATATGCGCCCCGAGGAGGGGACCCGGTGGGTCCCCTCCCCCCCTCGGGCTATTCCGACCTGGCTAAAAGTTCCTCCCATCTCTTATCTACCTCTGCCTGCGCCTGTTCGAGCAAGTGCCTGTTCTCCGGCTGGAGCAGGTGTCTGAAGCGACCCTGGCGCTTTACCCACTCCTCCAAAGGCTTCTTCTGGCGGGGCTTGAAGGTGACCTTCCACCTTCCGTCCTCGACCTCGTACAGGGGCCAGAAGCAGGTCTCAACCGCGAGCCTCGCCATCTCCACGGTCTCGTCCGAAGGAAACCTCCAACCCCTCGTACACGGTGTCAAAACGTTGAGGAACGCAGGTCCCTCTACAGAGAATGCCTTTTGAAGCTTCCTGTAGAGGTCGTTCCAGTGGCTTATTGAGGCCTGCGCCACATATGGAATCCTGTGGGCGGCGACTATCCCTGTAAGGTCCTTGGGGAACTCTGTCTTCCCCTTCCGTACCTTGCCCACCGGGCAGGTCGTAGTATGCGCAGCGAAGGGGGTTGAGCTGGAGCGCTGGATTCCTGTGTTCATATACGCTTCGTTGTCGTAGCAGATGTACACCATGTCGTGTCCCCGCTCCAGTGCGCCGGAGAGGGCCTGGAGACCTATGTCGTACGTCCCTCCATCTCCTCCGAACGCCACGAACTTAAAGTTCCCCTCAACCTTGCCCCTGGCCTTCAGGGCCTTGTACGCCGTCTCCACCCCACTTATCGTAGCGGCCACGTTCTCGAAGGCGTTGTGGATGAAGGAGCACCTCCACGCAGTGTACGGGAATATGCTCGTGGAGACCTCCAAACATCCCGTGGCGACCCCGGCCACCACACCTCCGTGCTCGGAGGCTGCCCTTAGGGCGAGCCTCACCAATATCGGAGCGCCACACCCCGGACACATTCTGTGACCGGGCGAGAGAAGCTCCGGCATACGGGAAAGTTCCTTCAATGTCGCCATCCTCCCCTCCTATTCCCTTACGCTCACATATTTGACGAGAGGTTCGGCCTCTTTGGTCTTCGCCATCTCTAAGGCCTCCTGAAGGATATCTTCTATCTCCTCCAGAGTTATGTTCCTTCCCCCGAGGCCGTATATGTAGTCCCTTACAGGGAGGCTCAGGCCGTATAGGGCAGACCTGACCTCTAAGGCCAGGGGACCTGCCTGTGCTCCGAAGGATATCGACCTGTCCATCACGGCCACGGCCTTAGCCTTCCCCAAGGCCTCCCTTAGCTCTTCGTACGGAAAGGGCCTGAAGGCCCTTATCTTCACCAACCCCACGGGAAGGCCCCGTTCCCTCATATCGTCCACCACGGCCTTCGCCGAGCCAGCGGTGGAGCCCAGGGCCACGAGCAGGGCCTCGGCCCCATCCGTACCGTGCTCCTCTATCATCCCGTAGCTTCTTCCGAACCTCTTCCCGAACTCCCTCCCAACCTCGGGTATCACCCTACGGGCCGCCTCTATCCCGTCCACCTGGGAGCGCTTGTGCTCCATGTAGTAATCAGAGAAGTCTATGGGACCGAAGGTTATGGGATGTTCGGGGTCCAAGAGGGTGTACGCTGGCTCGTACTCCCCCACGAAGTCCTGAACGGCCTCCTTGTCCAGGACCTCTACCACCTCGAGGCCGTGGCTTATTATGAACCCGTCTAAGGTGACCATCACAGGCGTGAGGACGTCCCTGTGCTCGGCTATCCTTACAGCCTGGATCGTGTTGTCGTAGGCTTCCTGGGCGTTCTCGCTGAAGAGCTGTATCCAGCCAGAGTCCCTGGCCCCCATGGTATCCGAGTGGTCGCAGAGGATGTTTATGGGGGCAGAAAGCGCCCTGTTGACCACCGGCATAACTATGGGAAGCCTCGTAGAAGCTGCAATATAAAGTATTTCCCACATGAGCGCAAGACCGTTCGCCGCTGTGGCGGTCATGGCCCTGGCGCCCGCTGCCGCCGCCCCCACCACAGCGCTCATAGCGCTGTGCTCGGACTCCACGAGCACGAATTGGGTATCCACCTCCCCGTCCGCCACGAAGTCTGCGAACTTCTGCATGAGGGCGGTCTGAGGGGTGATGGGGTAGGCGGCGACCACATCGGGGTTTATCTGCATCATGGCGTACGCCACGGCCTCGTTCCCTGTCAAAGCCATCCTTTCGGCCATATCCCCTCCCTACTCCTTCTCCATGGTTATGGCGTCCCTCGGACACTCGTGGGCGCAGATTCCGCACCCCTTGCAGTGCTCGTAGTCGAACCCCGTCATCTTGCCGTCCTTCACCTGCACGGCGGCATCCGGACAGTACACCCAGCAGAAGAGACAGTGGATGCACTTGTCCTCGTGCCAGACGGGCCTGAAGGTCCTCCAAGTGCCGGTCCTGTAAGTTACGGCGTTCCCCGGCTCAACTATCAGCCCCCCTATGGGAAGCTCCCTGTAACCTTTGAGTTCTTCGCTCATTCTGTCCTTACCTCCTCCGCTGCTTTTTGGATCGCCCTTACGTTCCCCTCTATCACCCTATCGCTCAACTTCCCCGAGAACTTCTTCCTGAAGTCCTCGGCCAACTCCTCCACACTAAGGAGCCCGGTGACCCTGGCGAGCGCCCCTATCATGGGGGTGTTCGGGATGGGCCTGCCTATGCACTCTATGGATATGCTCGTAGCGTCCACCGTGGCCACCTGGCCAGGCTCAAGACCGAGACGCTTCCTCACCTCCTCCGGACTCTTGGAGGTGTTCACTATGACCTTGCCTTCTGGTGCGAGCCCCTCGGTCACATCCTCGATGTCCAGAAGCGTCTCGTCCAGCACCACCACGTAGTCCGGGTCGGTGACCTGGGTGTGGACCACGATGGGGGAGTCGCTTATCCTGGTGTACGCCTTCACGGGTGCCCCTTCCCTTTCTGCCCCGTATTCGGGGATGGCCTGGACGAACTTGCCCAAGGCCATGGACGTCTCGGCCAACACCTTGGCCGCTGTGACCCCACCTTGGCCAGCCCTGCTGTGCCATCTCACTTCCACCATTCCCTTCTTGGACATATGTCCTCCCTCCTTTGGATTAACCGACTTCCATAAGTTTCACCGCAAATGTGAACCCTCGGAGGACCTCTTCTTTTGTACCTCTGCCAGGTCCTGTAATGACCGAGCTCATCTTCTCGTCCCACCCGGAACCGAACCCTCCGCAGGTGCCACTTGCCGAAGTACCCCGTCTCGTAACCGGCATCGCGACATACCGAGCCCAGTGGGGGATATGTAGGCCCTTTCGAACTTCACTCCTTCGTAAGCGAAATCTATGATCGGCCTTTCCACTCCCTTCATCTTATCCTTATAGATAACCCGATACGCTCCAACCCTAAGACGATAGGCATGTTCTGCTCCTATTATCTTCACCGCCCTACGAGGAACAGGACATCGCTCAAGGCCCTCCAAAGCCCTAAATATCCGTTTTTGGATGTCCGGTGGCAACCTCCGAAGTTCCCTCCGGGCACTTGACTGGACTATAACTTCAAATGATTCCATCCCGACTTAGCTCCTCCCGGAGGGCCGACAGAGGAATACCTTCTTCGTCCCTGCGCTCCGCTATACTTTCCAAATCTGCTATATCCTCCAGGATTTTCTCCCACATGTCCTTCAGATGGGGAAAGGAGCGAAAGTCCAAAAATACACCTACCCGCCTCCCTCTTTCGTCAACTACATATTGTACACCCTGCATGGTTCCTCCCTCTTTGGCTTTGGCGCTCACGTAGTCCCCCTACTACCTTATCGGAACACTTTTCCCGAAACTTCACACTCGACGAAATCTACGAAGGACCCGGCCATGTCCTTCTCCCTCAATACAGGACCGCAAACCTACCGTCTGGAAGCAGGACGATCCAAGGCTTGCGCTCGAGAGTTGCCACTATTTCGGGTCCCCTCGACATCATTGACCTCCATACCTTTTAATCCAATCTTCCACGGCCGCCACGAACTCCCGCACCGAACCTATCAACTCGCAAGCCTGTCGTATATCCCTTTCGGTAGCCCTGTGATATTCGTGCGAGAGGAAGTTCCTCAGCCGCACCAGGACGACGAGCCTCCTACATAAATCCTTGTCGATAACTTCTTGCCTCTCTAAAACACGGAAGGCTTCCGCATAGGAAAATGGCTCCTCCCAACCGTATAACAGGATGACCTCGTTCGCCAGGTCTATCGCCCGGTTGATAACGGCCAGCAACACCATGCTGGCAGCGTAGAACCCCTTGAGGTCCTCTTCGGAGACCTCTTCACATATCCTCATGCGGCTCATATCGTCGAAGAACCTTTCTATATCCCCTATGGCGGACGAGATGCGGTCAAGTTCCTTCACTTGAACCATCTTAGCCTATACCGCTGAATCCAGCGATACGAATCCTGGTACTGTCTTATGGTCCTGGCTTTAACCTCCAAAAGGGCATCCTCGTCGTTCACCAACAGCGGCCTTCCCTGCCTGAAGACGTTGAACCGGACCTTTACGGGCAGCCTGTAGAAGAAGATCACATCCACATCGTCCGGAAATCGGGCCGCAACCTCCAATTCCCCTTCCAGATCAAGCCTACGTCTCGTAATCACACATACATCTATGTCTTCAGGCCGCTTGCGCCGTGTGACGAACGAACCGAACACGTAGATGGCCACGACATCTTCCCGTCCATCGAACTGTCGGGCGACCTCTTCGAGCTCCTCCTCGGTGGTCCGGACGGTTTTCATCTTCGAAGCATGTATCATCCTGGGATTTCCTCTCTTCTTCACGAGGAACAAAGAATTGCACACTTTGGCGGCTCCTTTTCGAACTTCCGGTATAAAGCCCCTTAAGAGATCCCATCATCTCTTCCATCAACTATTCCATCATCGTCATCCCCAGTAAAAGATTGGGTCTTTAAATCGTGGTTGAGAGTTAAACCCTCAGTGTCATCAGAGCCATCTATGTCGGAACCCTTAAATCGATTTCCTCTGAGTCTGGAGGTCTGTCCACCCTTATAAAGTAGATAATGCGAGGGTAATTGCCACTATCTTTTGAACTTTCATATGCACCTCCTAAGGGTCCCTAAGTATCTCCCGAAAGGTCGCCAAGCTTTTATTTCTCTTCGAAGCCTTGTCCAAATCCATCATCTCCGCCATCTTCGGACCGTCACGGTCCGAAAGGAAATTCCTACCAGCCTTCCTGAAGAGCCCTCTCATCACCTCCTTCGGTTTACAATCCAGCGTCGCAGAAGGTGTGACGGGCACGACCCCTTTCAGATATCTCCGAACCGCTTCGACATCTGCCAGAAGCCATCCCTCTAAGGCATGCCCGACGACCACATAGTGCATAAGGAAGTTGAATAGGGTCCAGCTTCGGACCTCCTCAGTAAAGCGAGCGAGAAGCGGGTATTTGGTCAAAAGTGATAAAGGTACGAGTGTTCCCTAGTTGTTCGGTCCCACGAAGACCATGAAGGACCTTATGTCCAAAGACAGGTTTTCCAGGCTCTTGTAGTTTTCAACCTTAAGATGTTTCAACATTTCAACCCTTCACAGGAAGCAGGAGCGTCCTCACCTTGCTGCCGCTCACCGCAATGTAGAACCCTATCGCAACGAAGAGTATGACGCTGTAGGCGACTGAGGAGGCCAGGGCCGCTCCGGATATCCCGTAGCGGGGTATCAGTAGTAGGTCCAAAATTACCGTCAGGACCAAGGCCACGCCAGCGTTTATGGAGTTGTAATGGGGATAGCCCCTTCCCGTTATCTCGTTCGTCAGGACCTTCGAGGCCCCGAGCAACACCACGCCCGGAAGGAGGACGAGCATGGGGCCGTACGAGGGAAGGAAGGCGTCCGAGAACACGAAGCCTATAAGGGGCCTTCCCACGACGCCCAGGGCCAGAGCACCCGCGGCGGTCAGGGCCAAGGTAGCCCGAAATACCTTAGGGGTGAAGGTGTTCATCTCGTCGGCATCTGTGGAGGCAGCCTTGGGGAATATTACGAACCCCACAGCGCTGGGCAGGTACCACAACATCTCCCCGAGCTTTACGGCCACGCTGTATATCCCGACGCTCGCAGGGCCGAGAAAGCAGTTGACTAAGAACATATCGAGCCTATAATTGAAGAACTGTAAGATGTTTGCTACATATCCCTTGAGCCCGAAGGAGAGCAGCTTCCCGACAGCCCCTACATCCCAGGCCGGCTTAAAGGATGCTCCTTCCTTCCTGAGGGCGAAAACAGCGCCCGAAAGGCAGCCGAGCCCTCCCAAAAGCCATGCGACCAAAGCTCCCCCGAGGCCGAACCCGAACGTTACGACTAGTAGGATCGTAAAGATAAGCATCGTAATGCCTTGGATGAGCCTCACGATGTTCACGGTAACTATCCTTCCGAGGCCCTGGAGCACCGCCAGGAGGTACCCGCTCAGAAGCGATATCGGCAGGTTAGCCATAGCCAAGGCGAGGAACTCCGCAGGAACCCCAGGGACGAGCCTTCCGAGCAATCCTGCCCTTATGCAGACGGCCACGAGCACGAGGCCGAAGGCGGTAGAAGCGAGCCCGAGGCCAATGGAGCTTGCCAGGAGCCTCCTTACTTCCATCTTTCCGGAACCTGCAAAGTACACGTTGGACACGCTCACTCCCATATCCAGGAAGAGCCCCAGCATCCCGGGGACCAGGAGGGCCAGCACGAGGACCCCCTTCCCCTCGGGCCCAAGCCAGCGCGCTACTATTGCTACGCTCGCCATCCTGAGGAGGAGGTTCAAGCCCTGGGCCAAGAAAGTCACGAAGACTTGGACGTGGAACCTCCTCCACCGACCCTCATCCAACGACCCGAACATGGAACTCCCCCTGGAATTCGAAGGAGGTATAGGTGAACCTCCTGACCCCGGGCATACGCCAAAACTTTCGCACGAGGAGCGACAAAGCCCTCACAAGCGGGCCGAACGGACCTTTGGGGGTGAAGGTCCTTCTGGCCCTCGGTTGGCCTGCATAGAAGAGGGCGTAGAACAGGTCGCTCGCCTTGGAGTTCCCCCTCGTCTTCCTCTTAAAGGCCAACCCGCCCCCCTTCCTGGACACGAGCCAGAGGTGGAACGGCTCCCCGAGGACGAGCTCCGTCAAGGCTCCGGGACACTCTATGTAGCCCCTATGGGCTACCCTCACAAGCTCCCTACAGAAGAGGACAGGGTCCTCCACATGTTCGGCGACCTGACATGCCAGGACGAGGTCGAAGGACTTATCCTTGAAGGGGAGGTGTTGTGCGTCCCCCAGGACGAAAGGACGGGAGTCCCTAAGGCACGGGAGGCCTCCCCTCTCGGGGCTGGGAACTACATCCTTATCCAACAGCACGTCCGCCCTCGGATGGGGATTATGGCCGCTTCCGATGTCGAGCACCCTCCAGTTTCTGTGTATTTTGATTCGCCTCAAGGAATTTCCTGTCGAGAAGGTCTGCAAACCCTTCATAAGTCGAATATCTTTCCAGGGTTAAGGATGTTCTTCGGGTCAAACTCCTTCTTTATCCTCTTCATAAGCTCTATCCTCGTCCTGTCCGAGAACATCGGCAGGTACTTCTTCTTCACCAGTCCTATGCCGTGCTCACCCGACACCAACCCTCCCCTCCTGAGGGCGTCCTCGTGCAGTGCGTCCCGCACGGAGGCGTAGACCCTCTTCCACTCCTCCATCTGCTCGAGGTCCCCATCCTTGAACCTCACCTTCATTATGTGGGAGTGCACGTTCCCGTCGCCCGCATGGCCGTATGTGGGGATCCAAACCCCGTATTCTTCCGATATCCTCTGCACAGCGTCTACATGGTTCGCTATCTCCGCCGGGGGGACGACTATGTCCAAGATCTCTATGGTGTACTCCTTTATGGCCTCGTACAGCTTCCCGCGGAAATCCCAGACCTCCTCCTGCTCCTTGCCCGAGGCCAGAAACACGTCCACGCAGTTGTGCTCCTCGCAGACATCGGCTATGCCCTCTGCGGTCCTTTCCAGTTCCTCCTCCGAACCTGCGTCTATCTCTATCATGAGGTACGCCTGACCTCCGGAGAACTTCGACTTCCTCTCCCTCTTCTTCTCGGCCACCGTCACCACGTCCTGCTGGACGAACTCCAAGGCGGTTGGGCGGAAGCCCCTCTTGAGTACATCGGGCACGGTGGCTATGGCGTCGTGTAGGTTACCGTACGGTACTATAAGAGTGTTGGTGACCACTGGGAGGGGGTCGAGGCGCATGATCTGCTTCGTGACTATCCCCAAGGTCCCCTCGGAGCCCACCATCAGGTGTAGGAGGCTGTAGCCGCTGCTGTTCTTCACGGTCCTGCTTCCCAGGTGCACTATCTCCCCGTACGGGGGAGGAAGGGCTACCTCCAAGGCCATGGTACAGTCCCTCGTGGTGCCGTACCCCAGCGCCCTGCTCCCCCCTGCGTTGGTGGCCACTATCCCTCCGAAGCTAGCGCTTTCGTCGCCCGGACGGGGGGAAAAGAAAAGGCCCTCCTTACGGGCCTCGGGGGCGAGCTGCATGAGGGTGACGCCGGGTTCCACGACGGTCACGAAGTTGCTGGTGTCTATGTCCAATATCTTGTTCATGTTCTCTAAGGAAAGCACTATACCACCGTGGACCGGCACGCAACCACCGCAGAGGCCCGTGCCCCCTCCCCTGGGGGTGACGGGCACTTCCTCTTCGTAGGCGAGTTTGAGGACCTCCAACACCTGCCCGGCGTTCGTGGGCTTGACGACCACCTCGGGGAGCCTCCATATTTCGCTCAGGGCGCATTCGTCGTGGGAATAGGGCTCCATGAGGTCCTCGTCCCTGACCACCTGCCCGTCGGTGATCTCTTCCAAGATGCTCACGATCCTATCGTCCACCTTGCGGTACATCCTTCCCCACCTCCCTCCTACCCTCGAAGGCCCTTGCGAGGGTCATCTCGTCCGCAAGCTCTATGTCCCCCCCCATAGGGATCCCACGGGCTATCTGGGAGACCTTTATACCTAAAGGCCGTATGAGCCGGGAAAGGTACAGCGCCGTGGCCTCGCCCTCTACGGTCGGGTTCGTGGCCAAGATGACCTCCCTCACCCCCTCCTTCAGCCTTTCCAAAAGTTCCCTTATGTGCAGGTCTTCGGGCCCCACCCCGTCCAAGGGGGAGAGCACCCCGCCGAGGACGTGGTACACGCCCTTGTACACCCCGAGCCTCTCTATGGCCATAAGGTCGCTCGGCTCCTCCACCACGCATATGGTGCTGCGGTCCCTCCTTGGGTCCCTACATATCGGACAGGGGTCCTCCTCGGTTATGTTGAAGCATACCGAGCAATATTTCACCCTCTCCTTGAGGGCGAGGATGGCCTCGGCCAAGGAAGAAGCCCTCTCTCCGTCCTCCTTGAGGAGGAAGAAGGTGAGCCTCTGGGCCGTCTTCCTCCCTATCCCGGGAAGCTTGGCGAACTCCGATATCAGCCTTTCGAGGGCGTCCACGACTTAACCCTGTACTACCTCTCCGTCGAAAAGTTCTAAGACCTTCTTCAACATCCTCTCGTCCTCGTACTGCTCCCCCTCCACCTCCTCCTTCAGGACCCGCACCCTGAGCTTCGTGCCGAACACCTCCTTCAAAACTTCCTCGACCACCCTGCGCTGGCGGTTCACAGCGTCCCTGTGGAAGGTGGAGCCGAAGGCCAGCTCCAACACCCCGTCCTCGAGCCTACGAGGACGCCCCTCCCTCAGGAAGGCCCCGAGCCTCGGACTGCGGCGGGCAACAAGGTCTGCGACCTCCTCCCAACGCCCCTTCAACTCCTCCAAGTC
>QNCW01000032.1 GCA_003645885.1 Candidatus Latescibacterota bacterium
CAATAGGTAAAACTTCCCGATCTTTCAGGAAGAATTTCCCGAAATTACCGTTCGTAGGTCGGATATGAGTCTGGCCCTGCTGACGCTCTCTTCAGGGCTTAGTTGTCGAAACTCTTTGTATTTCGCATATATAGAAGAGAGCAAGTTTGCTACCGTCTTCTCGCTACGGCAGACTCTACGGGCCAGTTCTTTGTTACTCAACCCTTCCCTCACCAGGAGGCTCAGTATCTTGCGTTCCATAGGGGAAAGCTCATGTTCGACGAAGTGAAGCAAGCTCATACGGTCCTGAAGTTCTCGCATCTCCCGCTGTTTGCTTATCGCACGCCAGGGGTCTTCGAAGACCACAAGTTCCGTGGTTACAGGAGAGATCGTGCTCCACTTTAGGACGGGTATGGGAACCAGTATCACTCTTTCATCCGGCTCAGCATGGAGGCGGTCCTTACTGTGCAACACCTCCTCCGAGACCACATGCCAGACCCTGTCGTCCTCGTCGAAAAGCAACTGGGCCACGGCCATCCCATAGACCGCCATCGCCTTCCTTCCACCAGCTATGCTGAGATGTACCTTATATCCTGCACGCTTCTCCTTTAAGACGATCCTGTAAAGCGTCTTAAACGCGGCACCTGCATCTTCCTCCGTCAGGATATCCTGGGGACGGCCGTGTTCTCCCTCTATGGGTTCAAACCTAAATATAACTGGAGGAGAAAGAAAGGAATAATGCCGACCTGCCTCAGCTCTAAGCTTGAATACCGCCGTCTTCACCGGTTCGACCGAGTCGTCGGTGTGGACCACAACCGTTCGGCAGATGATATGCCCTTGTTTCAAAAGCTCATCCAATACGAGCGTTACCACCTGAGGCTCCGTTCCTAAGGTAGCCACTAATACCTCACCCATAGTCCTCCCTTTCGGTTCATCCTTGTTCCCTCAACAACTCCTCCACCTCCACAGCACGATATATCGTACTCCTTCCCAGGCAGATATATCGCCCCCGTCGGGCAGAAAGATATGCACCTCATACAAAATTGACATTAAGAGTCCGACCCTCAGGCCGTTCCTTTCGAAGGCCTCCTTCATCTTCTTCACCACGAGCAGGGTATTTCCCGTCCCTGAGAAGTAATAGATGCCGACGGAGTCCGATATCATCGGCCTCATATGTCCCCCATCTCCGCTGCTTTCTTATGATCCAGTGATGGCAAACTGGACCTAAGTTAGGTCCTTATATCTGCAATAGCCACCTCTTTTTATACCACGCTATAAAATCTCCCGGGGTACCTATGGGTAATCCTACCTTCTCCGATAAAGCGGGCTCCTCCCTTGGCCGAAAATATCCCCGCAAACAGAGCGCTGGAATCCAGGAAAACCTTACACTTGGCCGTAGCGCTCTTCATAATATCTCTCCCGTTCCTCCCGAAGGAGGCGTAACATCTCCTCCAAAGTTATGCCTTTGTCCTGAAGCTCACGGGCAATTTCGTCGGCCAGCTCGTCTATCTTGGATACCTTAGGAATGAGCACGAAGACACCATCTAAATCGAGCAGGGTCAACATATCGCCGCTACGGATGTTGTATTTATCCCTTAACTTCTTCGGGAGGGTAAAACCCCCTCGTCTCCCAACCTGGATTATAAGTGTCCCTTCTGGCATCTCTCCTCCTCCTGAGTTATATCACCCATCTCCGCGGCTTTCCTGTGCTCCTCGGCCACCTTCCTCCTGAGCCACTCGGGCCTTAGGACCTTCACCCTGCTCCCGTAGTAGAGCACCCAGTGCACGAACTCCGGGGTGATCCCGATGTGGAACTTGACCCTCACCGAACCGTCGGGAAGGAACTCCACCTCTTGGCTCTTATGCCAGTGCTCCTCGGACACCCACCTTCCGGCGACCGGGTCGAACACGAGCTCCACGTCCTCGGGCTCCCCCGCAGCCCCCCTCATAAGTCCCCAACTGTCCCCTAAGTACTCGTCCAGATCGAAGTCCGGAGGGATGGTGTAAGGTTCGTCCAGAAGTCGAACCTCCCTTATCCTGTCCACCTTGAAAAGCCTCACCTCCCCCCTGAGGTGGCAGTAAGCGGCCATCTGCCAGGAGCGGACGTACGGGAATATGGCGTAGGGCTCGACCTTCCGTTCCGTGGGCGTCCCCCTCTCCCCCGATACGTAGACTATCTCGGCCCTCCTCCCCCAGAGGAGCGCCCTGTAGAGCTGCGATAACACCCCCTGACGGTGCGGAGCGGGGACGCCGAGGCCCGAGAGCCTCCTGAGGACCGAGGAGAATTCCTCGGGGAATACGGACTCTAACCTCGCCACGGCAGCCGCAAGCTCCGACGAGTCCACCCCCGGGACCACCCTCGCAGATTTCGCCGCCAAAAGCAGTGCCAAAGCCTCAGTGAAGGAATAGCTCACCGTGGGAAGCTGGGGGAGCCTCTCGAAGTAGTACCCGTCCCCGTCGTTCTTGAGAGGAAGCTTGAGCTTCTCCCTTATTATGAGCAGGTCCTTCTGTATCATCCTCTCGCACACCTCGTACCGCTCCGCAAGCGTCCTCCTGCGCCACCTTCTGGGAGCTCTTGCTATGTCCTGAACTATCTCCAACACCCTCGCAGTGCGCCTCATATCGTCGTATCGCATGCCGGCAGGGAGGCCGAGCTTTCCCATCCTTCCCTCCATAATATACTACCCCTGAGGGGAACACCCTTGTTCCCGTCCGAGACTTTCGAGCAGATCCTGGACTATTCCCACGGCCCGCTCTGCGACGGCCACAGCGTTGCGTGCATCCTCCTCGTGGAAGATCTCCCAAGGAGTCAGCCCGCTCAGCTCGTCCCCGTAATCCGTCCTCACATGGACGTCCGGCCCTAACTCCTCGCCGCAGGAGAGCAACTTCTCCACGACCTCCCTGAAGGTTTCGTCTATCTGACCCTGATCCATCATCTCGGCCAGAACCTCTGCCGGATTATGGGTCTGAGGGATCGGCCCCCAAAGGGCTATCGCAGACTTCAGGGAGTTCTCCACGGAGAGTTGAGCGTTGTCCACACAGGACCGCCATCGTCCGAGGGATAGGTCTTGGCGGGCCTCCTCCAGGAAGCCGATGGCGAGCCGCAACCTGTACCTTGCATCCTCTAAGGGCTTCATCTCTTCCACTCGATTTCCCAGTCCGTACCCGGAGGGGACCTCCAAAGCCATACCCAACCCTTCCCTAACCTCCGCCGTCGCAATCCAAGTTCCTCTATCCTATCCCTTATGTACGAAAGCTTCTCCAAAGCGTAATCTCTAGGGTCGTAGATTATAATTCCATCCAAGGCGATGTCCAAATAGAGCGGAGGAAGGGAGGATTCGAACTCCTCCGGGGTCTTAGCTATTACGGAAACACGATGGCGCCACTTGGGAGGCAGGAGACCCCGGATGAACTTACGCCTCGACATCGATCCCTCTGGAAGCCCCTCCGCTATTACCAGCAGGTCCCAGTCGCTGTCTTCCCCCTCGTCCCCCCTGGCCCTGGAACCGAAGAGGACGACGGAGACCAAGTGTCCTCCAAGCCCTTCCCTCAACGCCCGGACCACCTGGTCCAGCGATGCTGCACTCCCGTACAGAGGTCCTCCCATACTTTACTCCCCTCTTAGCTCCCGAAGCGCTTCCTTACCACAGGTCCCCCGCTCTAGGTCTACTTGAGGAGGGCAGTCCGCACGCTAACCTCCCCTCTCGACCCTGACCAGATCGCCCTCCCTCACCTTCCTGAGTTCCTCCGGGTCCGAGGAAAGCCTCCCCACCAGGACCACCGTGCTTGCGGGCCTCACCTCCCCGGGACGGCTTATCGGGGTGGGCCCGAAGAAAAGGCAGAGGGCCTTCCCAGGAGGCCAGTACCCCACGTCCCCCACCTCCACCACTCCCCTTGCGAACTCGTCCTCGAGCCCCGCCTCCACCGGCGTGGAGAAGTACACCTCTTCCCCCCAGGTCTCGGCCGAGGACTCGAAGGGCGCGGCCTCCCATAGCTTACCCGCCACCTTATTTTCCAAAAGCTCTACCACGGCCTCTACTTCTCCGACCTTGAGCTTCAGCGTCTTCGCCATATCATACCTCCTTCCTTGAGGTTACAACCTCGACCATCCCGAACCCTTGGGCGTTCCTGTCCCCGAGGCCGGCGTCGTACGCAAGCCAGAATATGGGCTCAGGAAGCCTGAGCTTATAAAGCCCCGTCCACGCCTTGACCACGGTCCCTCCCCCGGGGTGAGGGAGCTTGAAGACCTTAAGGTCCCGGGAGGAGACCCCGAGGGGGGCCACGCTGCACCTTCCTTCCTCCCTCCCCCTCCTAAGTTCGTCCACATCGAGCCTCAAGGCCGCCGCCTTCCTTTCGAGGTTGTCCAAGACAAGCTCCACGAAGTCCCATTCGTGGGGGCTCGGGAAGTAGGTCTTCCTCCTTCCTTCTGCGGTGTAGAGGGTCCTGTGCACGGTTATGGGCGATAGGGTCCTCACCCTCGCCTCCGCCCAGCCGGGCTCGGGCCTTCCGACCTCGGGCGCCGGCTCCACCTCCACCGAGGCAAGCTCGCACTCCCCGCCACCGAGCCTCAACGAGGGCTCCCTCAGGAGGTTCTCGGCCAGGGACTCCAACACCTCGGGGAAGACCGAACCCACATAAAGCCTGAGGGGGCCGTGGAACCTTATGGCCCCCTCACCCACCTCGTACCTCCCGAAGAGCCTGCTGAAGGTGAAGCCCTTGAACTTCCTCCTCCCGAGCACGACCCCCTCGTCGTGGAGCCAACGGGCAACCTCCTCGGATATATGTCGGTAGATGAACCCCTGCAGGAGGAGGTTGTAGTGTACGGGGAGCGTCAAAGTTTCCGCCCTGAACGAGAGCACGAGCCTCATGCTAATTCCTTTCTATACCCGAAAGATAGAAACCCGACGGCGATATGTCAAGGACTTTTTCGCACTTGCTAAGATGCAGGTTTTATGATATATTTTAGTCGGCCTGAGGTAAGGGAAAGAAAGGAGGTGTCCATGCTCAACCCCCAGATATTCAGGGAGTACGACATAAGAGGGATCGCAGACGAGGACCTCACCGACGATGTCGTGGAGAGGATAGGCCGTGCGTTCGGGACGTACGTGCGCAGGAGGGGAGGAAGGAGGCTCGCAGTCGGAAGGGACGTGCGCCTCAGCTCCCCCCGCATAAGGAAGGCCCTGGTGGAGGGACTGCTCAAGGCAGGCTGCGACGTGGTGGACGTGGGCCAGGTCCCCACCCCGGTGCTCTACTTCTCCATAGTCCACCTCGGGACCGACGGGGGGGTTATGGTGACGGGAAGCCATAACCCAATAGAATACAACGGCCTTAAGCTATGCTATCCCGGAACAGGGGCGGTGTACGGGAGCGGCATCCAGGAGCTCCGCAGGAGTATAGAGGAGGGGGACTTCGAGGAGGGCGAGGGAAGGCTCGAGGAGAGGGAAGTCGTGGACGCTTACATATCCACCATAACTTCCAGGATAGAGCTCCGAAGGCCCCTTAAGGTCGTTGTGGACGCCGGGAACGGGACCACAAGCGAGATAGGCCCGAGGCTCTTAAGGGAGCTCGGGGCCGAGGTCGTGCCCCTATATTGTGAGGTGGACGGCAGCTTCCCGAACCACCTCCCCGACCCTACGATCCCGGAATATTTAGAGGACCTGAGGAAGGAGGTCCTGAGCACGGGGGCGGACCTGGGCATAGGCTGGGACGGCGACGGGGACAGGATAGGGGTGCTGGACGAGAGAGGCGAGATAATATGGGGGGATAGGCTCCTGGCCATCTACGCTAAGGACGTGTTGGAGAGGCTTCCCGGAAGCACGATAGTGTTCGACGTCAAGTGCTCCCAGGCCCTCGTGGAATACATAGAGGCCCACGGAGGGAGGCCCCTCATGTGGAAGACAGGACATTCGCTCATAAAGGCCAAGATGAAGGAGGAGGGCGCACCCCTTGCGGGAGAGATGTCCGGGCATATGTTCTTCTCTGACGGATACTTCGGCTACGACGACGCCCTATATGCTTCGGCCCGGCTTTTAGGGATACTCTCGAGGACTCCGAAGAAGCTTTCGGAGGTGGCGTCCGAGGTCCCCAAGTACCACTCCACCCCGGAGATAAGGGTCGACTGTCCCGACGACGAGAAGTTCGAGGTGGTGAGGAAGGTCGCCGACCGCTTCCGTGGGAAGTTTCCCGTGGTGGAGACCGACGGGGTTAGGGTCCAGTTCGGGGACGGGTGGGGCCTGGTGAGGGCCTCCAACACACAGCCGGTGCTCGTTCTCAGGTTTGAGGCCCGCACTCCGAAGAGGCTCAAGGAGATAGCCGAGGAGGTGGTCTCGGTGCTCGAGGATTACCCGTCGGTCTCGGGGCTCGAGGAGGTCCTGAGGAGGGCCGGAGGATGAGGTTGGTCCTGGCCACGAGGAACGAGGGCAAGGCGAAGGAGATAAGGGAGGCCCTCTCCGGCTTGGAGGTGGACCTCCTGACGCTCTCGGACTTCCCGGAGGTCCCCGAGGTACACGAGGACGGGGCAACCTTCTCGGAGAACGCTAAGAAGAAGGCCCTCACGGTGGCCAAGTTCACCGGGCTTCCGGCGCTTGCGGACGACTCCGGCCTGGAGGTGGACGCGCTCGGGGGGATGCCCGGGGTCCGCTCCGCCCGCTTCGCCGGGGAGGGGGCCGACGACGATGCGAACAACAGGAAACTCTTAGAGCTTTTGAAGGGCCTCCCCCCCGAACGCCGCACCGCCCGCTTCAGGTGCGTGCTCGCCTTAGCCTTTCCCGACGGAGAGGTGTACACGGTCGAGGGGACCTGCGAGGGCCTCATAGCCGAGGAGCCGGCGGGCGAAGGGGGCTTCGGGTACGATCCCCTCTTCCTCATTCCGGAGGAGGGGAGGACCTTCGCCCAGATGACGAGGGAGGAGAAGAACTCCCTGAGCCACAGGGGTAGGGCCCTGAGGAAGCTCAGGGAGGTGCTACATCAGCTTATCCGCCGAGACACAGAATGAAAGAGACCCAGGTCCTCGGAGCCATCCTCGATGCATCTTCACTCATCATCGTAGCTAAGCTTCAAGAAATAAATACCTTGTACCAAGTTTATGGACCTTTAGGTATTCCTCCGGCCGTCTTCCGGGAAGTGGTGGAAGTTGGGAAACACCTCGGGAAGGCCGATGCCTTTGCCGTTGAGGCAGCAGTCCAAGCAGGGATGGTTCGGCTCGTCGTCCTATCCAAGTCACAGAACAGCTTTGCCCGAGAACTCCATATCAATGGAGCACTGGGCCTGGGAGAAAGCGAAGCCTTGTCTTATGCTAAGGACACCGAGACGCTGCTGATAATTGAAGAACGTAAAGGGCGCACTTTGGCGAGGGCCTACGGTGTTAACTATACCATCCTCCAGGTTTTCCCCTTGGAGGGCTACATCAGGAGGAGGATATCTTACGAAAAGGCGATCGAACTTCTCGACCGCATCGCCGTGGCGATGAACACCGATCTGGCCGTACTCAGCGCTTTGAAGACAGCGGTCGAGGCCATTCACCGAGAACGGGGGGATGAAAGATGCCAGGAGCGTCCCGTAGACTGAACATCTGTATACCAGAAAGTCTTATGAAGGACCTGGAACTTATAGCGGCCAAGGAACAGATGAACCGCACGGCGGTCGTCCGTAGGCTGTTGGCCGAGGGGGTAAAACGTTGGCGTCTGGAGCACGCCTTACATCTTTACGAAGATGGGCAGCTCACCAAAGAGCAAGCGGCCGAGCTCGCCGGGGTTTCGATCTACGACATCCTGGAAGCTCTGCGCCGGCGCGGTACGATGGTCCAATACAGCTTAGAGGAACTTCGAGAGGACCTCGCTCTACTTCGCCAGCGGTACAGCGGCGATAACTGAACTTACTATAACATCCAAAAGGGAGGGCCCATGGCCGAAAGGGTGAGGACCGTAAGGGCGGATGAATGGGAGGAGTTCCAGAGGTTCTTGGAGAGGTCGTACGGGCATTCCAAGGGCTTCTTCACGAGGTATTACCCCCACATCTACCGCACCGACGAGGAGGCCCTCTCGAGCTTCTTCGTCCTGGAGAAGGACGGCAGGATAGTATCGCACGTGGGGCTCTTCCCCTTAGAATGCGTGGCCCTGGGATGCAAGCTCACGGTCGGCGGGATAGGAGGCGTGGCGACCCTCCCCGAGGAGAGGGGTAAGGGGTACATGTCCCGACTTCTAAGGCATGTGATAGGGCAGATGAAGGAGAGGAAGTATCCGCTCTCCGCCCTCGGCGGCGACCGCCAGAGGTACAACCCCTTCGGATGGGACCTTGCGGGCATGAAGTATACCCTGACCTTCACGCCTCGTTCGATGGAGAGGGCCGGCGTGGTTCCTGCCGAGGTAGATGAGGTGACGCCACAGGAGGCCTCCTCCAAGGTGGAAAGGCTCCTTGGGACCCTCCCCCTGAGGGTGGAGAGGAGATATACCCTCCCCGTGATAGACAGGCCCGGAGTGAGGGCGTGGCTTTCCGAAGACGGTTACGTGCTCTCCAAGGGCGAGGCCTTCGGTCCCCATCAGATATTGGAGCTCGCCTCGCCCACGGGGAAGGAGCCGGAACTTATAAGGGCGGTCATGGAGAGGTGCTTCTGTGGGGAGGTCTCCCTCCAGCTCAGCGCCTGGGACGAGGGGAGGCTGGGTAGGCTCGTGCCCTCGGCCGCTGGATGGGACGCTGGACCGGATTGGTGCTACCGCATCGTGGACCTGGCCGGCCTTCTGGAGGCCTACAGGGGCTGGCTCGAGGCCAGGGCCGAAGGGATGGCCCCGTTCGAACTATCGGTGGGGGTCAGGTTTCAGGACGAGGTCCAACGGGCGACCATCTCCCTAAGGGACGGGAACCTTGAGGTAGCCCGTGGAAGGCATACGGACGAATACTACGAGCTGGACGCCTTGGATGGGGTCAGGGCGTTCTTGGGGGGACCTTCCCGGAGGCTCGGGAGCCTTTCGACCCTTCTGCCCCTTCCCGTCCACATCCCGTCCCTGGACCACGTGTAGCTACTTCTCCAAGAAGTCCGAAGCCCACTGTTGGAACTCGTCCTCCCAGTTCTCGGGGTTTAGTTCGGCGTAGGCCCTTATCTTGTCCAGGTACCTCTCCTCCTGGGAGCACACCTTGAGGATGGCCTCGAGGTGTGCGACCTTGGTCTTTGTTGAGAGGAAGCGGTAGAACCTGGCCAGCGCTTCCAAGGTCACCCCGAGCCAGGAAGTGTCGGCCTCCCTTCCCCTCCTTATGCACTCCTCCCCTATGAAGAAATCTATGTCCGAGGGGCCGACCTCCTCTGGCCTCCCTATCTCGTACCTCACCAAGTACTCCTGCAGGAACCTCTCCACCGGGGCTATGTACTCGTCCACCATGTACTGCGAGAACCCCTCCTCCCTGAGCTTCTCCTCGAATTCCTCTAAGAGCTTTTCGTTCTCCCTCTCCAAGGCAGCCCAGTCCATAAGGTTCACCTCCTTCCGGAGATCGCTTCAGAACCTTCCCTCCAAGCTCAAGTGCACCTTCCCCTGCAAGGGGCCATCTCCCGGAGAGAGCCCGTAGTCCACCCCCACGAGGCCCACCCTTGTCTCAAGCCTCAGGCCGACGCCGTAGCCCAGCCTCACCCTTCCCCGCACGTAACCTATGTCCAAGAACGGGAAGGTGGAGGAACCTCCCCCCAACCCTCTGCGCAGCTCCAACTTCGTCCAGAGAACCCTCCTTCCCCTGAACTGCTCCTCCCTGTACCCCCTCAAGGACCTGGCCCCCCCGAGGGGGATGAGATCGTAGGGGGAAAGCCTCCTACCTTCCACCGCCCGGAAGTGGAGGCCCCCTACGATCGCAAGCCCATAAGCCACCGGCCTGCGCCACTCTAAATCCGCCTCCACCTTCGACCTCGCCCCCTCCTCCCTCCCGGGATACCACCACGCCTCTGATGCGACCCGGAGGTGGCCCTTCGTGTACGTTAAGCCGAATCCGAGCCCCCAGGCCCCCTCCCCCACCGAATCCCTCACCGTGCGCTCCCTTCCCACGCTCATCCCGACCTCGGCAGGTCCGGCAGGCAGCGAAGCGCTGACCGACCCACTTAAGTTGCTGTACCTCTCCCTCAGCTTTCCTTCGAACTCCCCCTCCAGGCTCAGGGGCAGACCCAAGGCCCGGGGCTCACGGTATGAGAGGTCCAGTTCTGTGTAGGCCCTCCGACGGCTCCACCTCGCCTCCAGCCTCCGCCCCCTCCCCCACGGGTTCCGGAGCGAGAGGGAAAGCTCCCCCAAGACCTCCCCGCCCGCATACCCCAGGGCCGCTGAGAACCTGTTACCCTCGATCTTAGGCCCCTCGTCCACCCTGAGGGATATGTGAAGGCCGTCCTCCCCAAGGCTCGCCTCCACCACCTCGACCTTTGCGAAGGGATGCCCCCGGTCCTTGTACCAAGAGAGCACCTTCCGTATCCCACCCTCCAGCCTCGCCGGGACGAACTCCTCCCCAGGCCTCACCCCTAAGAGCCCCCTCACCTCGGAGCTGTCCGCTCCCTCCACCCTGACCTCCGCCACCTTCGTCCCCCAGGCCGCCCCGCACAGGGACAGCAGGACGAGCACGCCCAAGGACGCACCGGACATTTCAGAAGTTCGCCCTCACCTCCGTCCTCATCGTGTAACGCAACCTCCTCCCCGGCCGCTCCCTTCCCGTGCAGGAGATGGAAAGCCTCGTGGACCTTCCCATCCTGCGACCCAACCTCAAAGCCCACTTTATGTTCAGCCTGGGCCTCCTTCCCCCAGCCATCTCGTAGGGGACCTCCTTCGGGGCCCTGACCCCCGCGACCTCTACGTACCCCCAGACCCTGAACCTCCCGAACGAGCGTTCCACCTCGGGCCTGAAGGAAACGTAGTCCGCCCTTTTGCCCTCCGTGCGCTCCAGGTCCCTGCCGAGCTCCAACCTCCCCCCCATCCTCCCTCCTCCGAGCCCGAGGAAGTAGCTTCCCGAAAGGCTCCCCCCCGATATCAGGTAGTCCTCGTAGGAGCTGTGCCTCTCCCTGAGCCCTCCCTCGGCCCCCAGCTCCACCTCCGACCTCCCGGTAAAGAGCCTCAGCCTCGCACCGATCCTCCCGTCCCTCCTGCCGAACGAGAGGTCCTCCTCCTCGTCCCAGATGAGAAAGCCCCTCAGGGAGCCCCACCTCCCGAAAACTTCGAGGTCCTGCCTCAGGGAGAGTTTCTCCCTCAAGCTTCCCCCATCCCTGAGCTTGGCGCACGTCCCGTAGAAGGATGTGACCGAGCTGAACCCCCTCGGCCTGAAGCTGAGCTTCGCTCCGAGCCTCGCCCTCCTTACGGCCCTGTACGGCCGCACTGGGGCGAGGTACTTCATATAATCCCCCTCAGGGTCGGGGAAGAACTCCCCCTCCTCCGTCCTGCCGTCGCCGTCCCTGTCCTCCCACGAATATCCCCCCCTTCCGATCCCGGCATAGATGAACCTCTCCTCGAGCCCGGGCGCCCTCCCCTCCGTCACCTCCCCGTCGAGGGAGAGGGCCGTGGCCTCCCCCAGGGGGACCCGGGCCTTGAGCCAACCCAAAGGTCCTCCCTCGCTCCTCCATGTGTACCCGCCCTCGAAGTACCTCCCCGCCTCAAGTTCCGCCCCGAGCCACTCCACGCATGACGCCTCCTCCAGCCTCCCGTAGCCCACCTTCCACCTGAGGCTCCCCTCCCTTCCGGAGACCCCCCCCTCCCACTCCAGCCGCCTCAGGCGGGGGGAGGATTCGAGATCGTACAAGAGGAAGGGGCCCACCCTCCACCCGTGGTCCAGCCGCACCCTTCTTTTGAGGAAAGCCCCTTCCGGGCCAACCACACGTTCCTCCGAGGCCGTAAGCTCGGGCCATCCCTCCTCCCGGGACATAAGCTCCACCCTCCACCTCGCCGAAGGTTCGCCCCTCCCGAGCCTTGCGTACCCGACGGAGAGCCTCGTGTTCCGCATGGGCGCGTAGATCGCCGATACCTCCCTCTCATCGGAGCCTCGGGAAGGGGGGAGACCCCGATCCCTTTCGACATCGTATATCCTGTCCAAGGGGAAGAAGCCCTCCCCCACGTGCCTTACGACCCCCCTCAGCTTCCACTTCCCCCTCCCCGCCTTTACCTCGAACCTATACGCCCTTGCGATGTTGTCCCCGTCGTCTATGGGGGAAAGAACGTTGCCGTCATGAAGGCTCGTGGCCCATTCCCCCTCGACCCGGACCCAATCCGAAGGCCTCAGGCCGACACCGAGCGACAGTAGCTCCCGAAGCTCCGGAAGGGGGAGGGACCTTCCCGGCGAATAGGCCCCCCCGCCGGGCCCCACATATTCGTAGATCCCCCTTCCCAGGTACCTGTAATCCCCCTTCCCCTCGCCGACGAAGGAGAACGTGACCCTATGCGTACCTAATCCTTGTCCCACGTACTCGTAGTGTCCGTCCACGAACCTGTACGCCCCTCCATCCTCCGGCTCGGCACCGGGGAACGCAGCCTTCCCCGGGTCGTCCCCCGCACACCTCAGGGAGGCCAAGGTTCCGGGCGAAAGCGAAAAGTCCAGCGGCCTCCTTCCGTCCTCGGCCTCCCTCGCCCACATCCCGAAGGCCTCCACCCTCCCTTTCAAAAGCCTCAACCTCCCCCGGGCTGCGAGGGTGGTCTTAGGATAGTGGCGTCCGAGGTAGCAGAAGTCCACCACTATCCTGCTTCCCGGCTTTATCTGCCTCCTCGGGGTGAAGGTCACCTGGGCCGAGGAATAGTCTATCGTGTAGTCATCCCCCCTCTCCATCCTCTCCCCGTCCACCCACACCCTCTCCGTCCCCGCCAGGACCACTATGGATCCGTCCCCGTCCTCCGAGCGCAACTGGTAAGGTCCCTGGTCCTCCCCCACGAAGAAGTTAGTGCAGAACTTCCCTCTATCGTCCGCCATCGCAAGGGAGAGCTCCAAGCGCTCCGTCCTCACCTCCCCGAGCACTCCCTCCAGCCTCCTCCCGTACCTCCCGAACTGCCCGTCCCTCCATCCTACCTCGTAGTCCCCGAAAGTGGCTGAGAACCTCCCGCCCGAGACCTTCACGAGGACCTTGTCCATCTCCTCGAGCCCCTGGGTCGTCCCCTCGGGCTGGAAGGGGAGGTCCCTGTCCGAGAGCACCGCCAGGACCTTCGTCCCTCCGAGGTCGCCCGATACCCTCAGGTGTAGGGACTGCTCCAAGGAGGCTCCCCTCTCCGAACCCACGGAGATTCCTACGGACTTGCTCCCCCCCACCTCGAGGCGGACCTCGGGGAGGTTACGGGAGGTGCCGGGGTCGGACTTCCCGAGCCCGTAGGACCTCCTCAAGGGAAGGGCCCTGAAGCGAACCCTGAGGGTGTCCCCGACGGGGAGCGGAAAGCTGAGCCTCAGTTTCCCCTCCTCTAAGCAGTACTCCCCCCTCCCCAACTTCCTTCCCCCGTAGCACACCTCCTCGGTCCCCTTCACGACTATGTATCCCCCGAGGTCGTACGGACCCCGGGTTCCGTCCCCCACCAGGACCACCTCTTCGCAGGGCAGCTCCCCGGCCCATAAGGCACATCCAAGGACCGACAGGAGGAGGATCATCCCTTGCAGAGGGGCTCTAAGATCTCTTTGGCCCTGAGTATATCCCTCACCTGCTGCTCTCCGGATACCTCCCTCTCTATCGTTATGGGCCCGGAATACCCTAAGGATTTGAGCTTCGGTATGAGCACGGGGAAGTTCACCCTCCCCTCCCCTAAGGGCTTCTCCTTCCCGAGGGACCTTCCGTCGGTGGGGTACTCCCCGTCCTTAGCGTGGACCCCCCTCACGAACTTCCCGATAATGTCCAAGGCGTCTACCGGGTTGGCCTTCCCGTACATGAGAAGGTTGGCCGGGTCCAGGTTCACCCCCAAGTTCCCGGTCCCGACATCCTCCATGGTCCTGAGCAAGGTGACGGGCGTCTCCTGTCCCGTCTCGAAGCAGAAGTACTGCCCCCTCTCCCCGCAGTATTCGGCTATCTCCCTGAGCAGGGGTATTAAGGTCAGGTAGTCCTCGTCCTTGGGGTTCTCGGGTATGAACCCGACGTGAGTCGTTATGCTCCCGACCCCGAGCATGTGGGCGAAGTCCGAGCCCCTCTTTAGGGCCTCGAGCCTCTCCTTCCTCCACCTCCTCGGCACGAGGCCTATGGTGGAAGGCCCGTCCACCAAGTTCCAGACCGCAGGACCTGGGTACCCGGTCCATATGGTGGTGATCTTCACCCCGTACCTCTCCGCCGCCTCCCCGAGCCTCCCTGCCACCTCCTCGTTCAGCAGTTCTACGCGCCAACATGATATCTGACATGTGGGGAGGCCCAGGTCGTGCACCTTCCTCACCGACTCCTCCGGCTCCTCCCTCAGGCCCACTATGACACCCAAAGGCAGCTCCATATATCCCCCCTGTGTTATTCCTGCTTCTTCCCGGACAAAAATAGCCAATTTCCCGGAACCTGTCAAGCGGCTCACAAGACTCTTGACCTTCGAGAAATTTTATTGTATCTTATAACACCGCAACGGGCCCATAGCTCAACTGGTCAGAGCGGGGGACTCATAATCCCTAGGTTCCAGGTTCGAGTCCTGGTGGGCCCATTGCCTTCTGGGGTGGGCGATTAGCTCAGACGGCTAGAGCGCCACGCTCACATCGTGGAGGTCACTGGTTCGAGTCCAGTATCGCCCACCATAA
>QNCW01000033.1 GCA_003645885.1 Candidatus Latescibacterota bacterium
GCACTTTGCTGACACAGCTGGCTATGATCGTCAACAGCATCTGGGGGATGCCCTTGCACAGCATCTCCCACATGATGGCAGTCCTTACATGAGACAACATGAATTGTGCTCCCCCCTCACTTAATTGTCCAAGGAGGGATGGATATGTCTCGGACAACTTTGAAGTACAAGAAGTGCAGGAGGGAGGGAAGGTAGAATTTAAGGTTCCCTTCCCTAAGGGCACACGGGTAGCTGTGTTCGTTGTGGAGGAACTTGAAGATGATATCGGTGACCTGCTGTCGGCTGCCCAAAGTAGGCTGGATTTCTGGGACAATCCCATAGATGATGAGGTCTGGAACGATGTTTAGGCAGCGTGATTTCGTACCCGACGGCTTATCTGCCAACTGCTTAGCGAGCTTGCAGTAGCCCAAGATGAAGAGGACGAAGTTCTACATAGAGACCTTCGGATGCGAGATGAACAAGTTGGACTCCGAGGTCCTGGGGGGGATCTTGGAGAGGGAGGGGTTCTCCCCGGCCGCCTCCCCAGAGGATGCGGATGTAATCCTGGTCAACACATGCTCGGTGAGGGAGCACGCCGAGAGGAGGGCCCTGGCCAGGCTGGGGCGTCTCCTGGGCTTGAAGTCCGAAAGGCCCGAGGTAGTCTTAGGCGTCGTGGGGTGCATGGCCCAGAGGATGAAGGAGGAGCTTTTAGCACGCCTCCCAGGGATCGACCTCGTCGCCGGGCCCGACAACTACAGGAAGGTCCCGGAGGTCTTAAAGGACGGGAATTTCCCTGTGGTGTTGACCGAGCAGGACGAGGAACTTTACGAGGGGGTGGAGCCCCGCAGGGAGGGAGGGGTGAGGGCTTGGATGGCCATCATGAGGGGGTGCAATAACTTCTGCTCCTACTGCATAGTTCCCTACGTCAGGGGGAGGGAGAGGAGCCGTCCCCACAGGTCGGTCCTAAGGGAGGTCGAGGAGCTGGCCGAGGAAGGGTACAAGGATGTGACACTACTGGGGCAGAACGTCGACTCCTACTGCGACGGGGAAGTTGACTTTGCGGGGTTGTTGAGGTTGGTGGACCGGGCGGGCGTCCCGAGGGTGCGGTTCCTCACGTCCCATCCCAAGGACCTCTCGGAGGAGGTGCTCAGGGCGATATCCGAATGTCCCTCCCTCTGCGAGCACCTCCACCTTCCGATACAGTCGGGCTCCGACAGGGTGCTCGAACTTATGCGCAGGGGGTACACGGTCGAGAGGTACATAAGGATCGTGGAGGAGGCCCGGAGGCTCATACCCGGCATAAGCATAACCACGGACATCCTCGTGGGCTTCCCCGGGGAGACCGAGGAGGACTTCCGGATGACCTTGGATGTGATGCGGATCGTCCAGTTCGACGATGCATACATGTACCGTTACTCCCCGAGGCCAGGGACCTTGGCTGCGAGGTTCCCGGACGAAGTTCCCGAGGAGGAGAAGCTCAGGAGGCTCGACGAGGTCATCCGCCTGCAGAGGGAGATAACGAGGAAGAAGAACGAAAGGCTCCTCGGCTCCGAGGTGGAGGTGCTGTTGGAGGCCCCGGCGAAGAGGGGGGGGATGCTGGGCAGGACCAGGACCGGGAAGCCGGTTGTGGTCGAGGGGGAGGACCTCAAGCTCGGGGAGTTCGTCAGGGTGAGGGTCACGGGCACCACCGGTCCCACGCTCTTAGGGGTCGTCGGCTGAGGAGGTTCGCTCGATGAACGGCCTCGTGGTGGACGGAGAGCCCCACATACACGTAACCCTCGCCACGCCAGGGGGAGCCTTGGAGGAGGGGTGTACGGCCTACATGCGGGTATTCTTCGCGGAGGTGAGCGGCGCGAACCTGAGCCACAGGAGGGTCAGGGTGAATGTGCCGGGGATGGGCGAAGGCGAGGTCGTAAGGCTGGAGTTCGGTTGACCGGGGAGAGATGTCCGACAAGGTCAGGCTCGCTGCTATACAGTCCAACCGCGTTCCGAGCTGCGAGGGCCTCAGGACCAACCCCTTCGGCGAAGATTTCTCCATGAAGGACCTGCTCCGCTCGATAGAGCTCAGGATAGCCTGGTACGAGGAGCTTCTGGACCGTGCCGGGAGGGAGGGGTGCGACCTCGTGGTGCTCACCGAGGACTTCACGAGGTTGAGCTTGTGCATGACGTTCTTGGACGACAGGTCGGTATTTCGCACCGCGGTCGAAAGGCAGACATCGCTCGTGCCCGAGCGTTTGGGGGCGGTTGCCAAGAAATACTCCATGTTCATCGTGGCGTGCTACTACGCCCTCGAGGGGGACAGGATATACAACGTGGCCGACCTCTTCGGCCGCAGGGGCGAACTGGTGGGCAGGTACCGCAAGGTCCACATGCCCCAGTACGAGCTCTGGCAGGTTACGCCCGGCGACTCCTTCCCGGCCTTCGAGACCGACATCGGGTGGGTGGGGATGCTCATCTGCTACGACCAGATGTGGCCCGAGGCGGCGGCCTGCTGCACCATGAACGGTGCTCAGGTGATATGCCATCCGAGCGCTGCCGTCCTTCCCGAATACTACATGAGGGCGAGGGCCAAGGACAACCAGGTGCACTACATCTCCTCCACATGGCAGAACTCCATGATAGCTTCCCCTAAGGCGGAGATACTGGCAGATGCTGGGAAGGAGGACCCGGCGATAGCCTGGGCGGATGTGGACTTGAAGGGGGCGACCCTCGCGGACGAGTTCTTCTATGAGTACCTGTATTCCAGCATAAGGGACCACAAGGAGAGGCATCTCAAGTTCAGAAGGCCCGAGGCGTACCGTGTCCTGACCGAACCACGTCCTCCGCTTGCGGACCAGTATCCGCCCGGAGGTGTCGCGAACGCACCCGAGGCGATAGAGGAGGTCTACCGCAAGCATAAGGAGATACAGCAGAAGCTCCTAAGGGGCGAGGAGGTTCCGTACCATTGGAGGTGGTGATGGAGCCGAAGGTGCGCCAGCTTTTCTTGGACGAGGAGTTCGTGGACCGGAGGGAGGGCTATTAGCCTACGCCGAATCGAAGGAGGGGACATGTTCATAGTGCACGTGCACGTCCACGTTAAGCCAGAGTTCGTGGAGGCCTTTAAGGAGGCGACCATCGAGAACGCCAGGAACAGCGTTAAGGAGCCCGGAGTGGCCCGCTTCGACGTGATCCAGCAGGCGGACGACCCCACAAGGTTCGTGCTCGTGGAGGTGTACAGGACCCCAGAGGACCCGGCAAAGCACAAGGAGACCGCCCACTACAAGAAGTGGAGGGATAAGGTGGAGGAGATGATGGCGGAGCCCAGAAGGAGCGTCAAGTACACCAACATCTTCCCGGAGGACGAGGGCTGGGGGTGAGGGCATGAGGTTCGAGTTCGCAACTTCATCCCGGGTCGTGTTCGGCCCGGGGACTTTGGTGGAGCTCGGAGGGCTCGTCGCCGGGATGGGGAGGAGGGCCCTCGTCGTGACGGGCCGCACCCCCGAGCGGGCAGGGCCACTCTTCGAAATCCTGAAGGGGGAGGGTATAGATTACGTGGTCTTTCCTGTAGAGGGCGAGCCCACGACCGAGACGGTGAGGAAGGGGACGCAGCTTGCGAGGGAAGCAGGCTGCGATATGGTCGTGGGGTTCGGCGGGGGCAGTGCCTTAGATGCTGGAAAGGCCGTGGCAGCGCTCCTTGCCAACGGGGGCGATCCCCTGGACTACCTCGAGGTCGTAGGCCGAGGAAGGCCCCTTACGAGACCCTCCGCGCCCTACGTTGCCGTCCCCACCACCGCCGGAACTGGCTCCGAGGTCACCAGGAACGCCGTCCTCCTCTCGCCGGAACACAGGGTCAAGGCCAGCCTCAGGAGCCACCTGATGCTTCCGAGGCTGGCCCTCGTCGACCCCGAGCTCACCCGCACCCTTCCACCTGAGGTGACCGCCTCCACCGGGATGGACGCCCTAACGCAGCTCATAGAGCCCTACGTTTCCAACAGGGCGAACCCCATGACGGACGCCATATGCAGGGAGGGGATGAGGAGGGTGGCCCGCTCGCTCCTGAGGGCGTACGAGCACGGGGAGGACCCTGAGGCGAGGGAGGACATGTCCTTGGCGAGCCTTTTTGGAGGAATGGCCCTTGCAAACGCAAAGCTCGGCGCTGTGCACGGGTTCGCAGGCCCGATAGGAGGCACCTTCGGGGCTCCTCATGGAGCCGTGTGCGCCGCTCTCCTTCCCCACGTGATGGAGGTGAACATAAGGGCCCTGAGGGAGAGGGACCCTGAAGGCCGGGCGCTCGTGCGCTACGAAGAGGTGGCACGGATCCTTACGGGAAAGGAGGACGCCGGGCCTGAGGACGGCGTGGCGTGGGTGAGGAAGCTCTGCGAGGCCCTGAGGGTCCCACCGCTTTCGTCCTACGGGATAGGGCCGGAGCACTTCAGGGCGCTCGTAGAAAAGGCCTCCGCCTCAAGCAGCATGCAGGGCAACCCTATAAAGCTCACAAGGGAGGAGATGGAATGGGTCCTCGCACGGGCGGTCGGTCAGCTTCACAGGAGGTAAGGATGAAAAGGCCTTTCGCCGCTACGAGGGGGAGTTCAGCAGCGACATCAGAGATGGGAACGAGAAGTTGGTGCTCCAGTCGGAGTTGCTTTCCTTCGGTTCGGGGACCGAAAGTGTGCTCGGCTCGTTTTAGGGCGCTTCACCTTTGAGGAGGTAAGATGAAGGACAGGATGCCGATAGCGGTGACCATCGCCGTCGTGATGGGATTCCTGATCTTCCGGACGGCGGGAGCTGCCGAGGACGTTCAGCCGCCCGCCGGCATAATCAAGGTGATGATGGATCAGGAGATAGGGTTCTACGATAAGGATACCGGCTCAATGTGCGTCTATCCTCCCGGCGGCAGCGTGTCGTATCCAGGTCTCATAGGAGAACCCGAGGACATCACGTTCGGGGACTTCGACGGCGACGGGAAGGACGACTTCGTAGCCTTATATTGGGCCGTATGCTATATCCAGACCGCAGGCGGGGATGTACATTATCTTAGCGTCCCCCATAGCTCTCGGAGGGTCACAGCAGGCGACTTCGACGGCGACGGAAACGTGGATCTGGCCGTGCTATGGGGACCTGAGGGGGACCAATGGGTGTACGTATACTACGGGGACGGAAGCTGGGGCTTCACCCGGGACGAAAGCTACCATCCTCACTTCCAGGCCGTCTACTGTGTGGACATAGATGCTGGAGACTTCGACGGAAACGGGCACGACGAGATAGTCTACGTGGGTTACTACAGGGCGCAGAAGGGCAAGGTGGGCAAGGTATCGAACGCTGGTAAGGCGGATGCTATTCTAGCGGTGCTCGACCCGAATGGCGATTTCAGGTTCTCCGCAGACTGCTGTAAGGAGTTCCAGTACGAGGAGCGCTACGGATTTACCGAGGACATCTCCTTGGTCATAGCCACCCACACCCTCCACGCCCTCCCTTTGGCCGTTGGAGCAGGGGACATAGATGCGGACGGTATGGACGAGATAGTGGTGCTCAACGACTTCCGGAAGAAGAAGCACGACATAGAGCACGACAGCATAGACAGGGTGAGCGGGGGGTTCAGGAAGAACTTGGAGTTCTTCGATCCGGGAGGGGGGACCGCTCCTAAGCCTTACTTCCTAGACAAAGGGAACCTCAAGGACATAGCCGTAGGGAACATAGATGGCCGTTCCTACGGTGGGGATGATTACGCCGAAGTATTGGTATTGGCCACGGACGGCCACATATACTACGCTAAGGGGCCGGACTACGACAGCTTCGTGTCCTACACCCCACTGGGAACGGACAAGGACGTACTCGGTCCCCGGATCGCCCTGGGGGACTGGGACGGGGACGGCGTAAGGCTCAAGTATGTGGGCTGCAGGGACTACATCTCATCGCCCCGTGTGATAGCTTACCTGAGCCAGCCTCCTTACGAGGCCCAGCTCGTCCGCAACTTCGGGGACCCCTCGAATCCTTATTGGTTCGTGGGGCCAGCCATCACCATGTTCGGTCAGGGGAAGGGATTTCAGATCACAGAGGAGACTTCGGCTTCGATCGGGGCATCTTTGGAGATAGCTGTGGGGGGTGGGGTGAACGTCCCGTTCGTCGGCCCCTTGGCCGGGAAGGTGAAGATGGCCGTCGAGAGGACGATCACGGCCACCCAGTGGTGGACGAAGTCGTACGAGGAGAACCTGAGCTTCTCCACGACCTGGGACCCACATCCTGAGGGCATCCTCATGGGCGACGACGCCGTGGTGTGGATGAGGACGGGGTATAAGGTATACACCTACGTGGCCTTGGGGGATACATCGGCGAAGGTGGAGATATTCAGGCCCACGGGGATACAGCTCCAGGGAGACAGCGTGGAGAGGTACAACCAGTTGGCCGAAAGCGACCCGGACGACGAACTCTATCCCTTGGATCTGAGCAAGATACCCCACAGAAACGGCGACATATCCAGTTATGCGGACGACGACAGCAGGCCCCCTTCGGAGGACGAGAACATACTTATGGAGGTGTCCCGTATACTCCCTGAGGGACCGTGGACCGGTCTCCTTCCGAAGCCCAAGCTCATATGGAAGAGGGACAAGCCCATAGATGTTGGGACCATAGACGTGGAGAGCGAATGGTCCATGACGGACGAGACCGGGGCGGGCGTGAGCATAAGCGAGCAGGTAAGCCTGGGCTACGAGGAGGAGATAGGGGAGGAGCTGGAACTTACCGTTTCTGCCACCTTCGGCTGGGAAGCAGGAATAAGCATATCCACCTCCACCACTACGAGCGTGGGTGGGACGGTGGGGCACTTCTACGGCTCGGACCCGGACGGCGAGGGGCCTTACCAGGCCGGCTGGGTGGAGGACCTCTACGACTTCAAGTATACCCCCTACGTGTGCTGGAGGGACGACCTCTTCTACTGGAAGGATAAGGAAGGGCGCACGCATTACTATCCTGTGTTATATGTGGACTACTACGTGGACGAGCTTAACGATGGCCACAGGTGGACCTTCTCCCTCTCCTGTCCGGAGCCGGAGAAGGAGGTCCTTCCCGGGGAGGTGGCCTCGTACGATATCCTCGTGAAGAATACGGGGACGGAGTACAACATCATCCGCCTCTCGGTCTCGGGGGAGGACTCCTCCTGGGCCTCAGTATCCCCCGACTCCGTGGGCCTTGGCTCCGGGGACTCCACGTGGGTCACCCTTACCGTGTCCGTCCCCGAGGACGCTCCCCTGGGGCTCGTGGCACCTGCCGGGGAGCACAGGTTCGTGTTGACCGGGAGGTCCCTGCGCCCCGGGCTCGCCGACCTCCCGTACCAGATATTGGACAGGGTGGAGGTCGAGGCCGTAGTGAAGCAATCCTACGATGTAGCCTTGGAGACGCCAGTTCCCGAGCTCGTGAAGGCGGGGGAGGGGGATACGGTCTACGTTCAGTTCCCCGTCAAGAACACCGGAAACGGCACGGACACCTACACGCTTCAGGTCTCGTCGTCCTCGGGCTGGCCAGTATATGTGACCGACCCGGTAGGAAGCCTTACCCTCTCCCCCAACGATGTGCACAACGCGACCGTGAGGATAGAGGTCCCCGATACCGTGCACCTGGGATATGTGGATACCCTTATATTCGTCGCCACCTCTCAGGACCCCTCTAAGTACGCCTCCGCAAGGGCCAGGGTCCTGATCGTGGACACGACGCAGCCGAGACCTCCCACGAACCTCCTGGCCGAGGACGTGCCGGACGACCAGGGGTACAAGATAAGGCTTTCGTGGATACTCTCCGAGGACGACGGAGGAGGGGACGACGATGTGGTGGCTTACCGTATCTACGGCTCAAATGTTTCGGGGATGTACCAGTACATAGGCCAGGTGGAAGCGGGGGTGGATACCTACATCTACACCACCGAAGCTAACGGAAGGCCGTACTATTTCGTCGTGAGGGCCTTCGACGGGAGGAGGGAGTCGGAGAACTCCAACGAGGCCGTCGGGACCTCCCTGGACAACCTTCCACCTTCGCCTCCGAGCGGGCTTTCGGTCGAGGACGCCGAGACGGGGGACGAGCTCCTCTTGACCTGGAACCCCAACGCCGAACCCGACCTCGCAGGCTACAGGGTGTATTGGGGGACGTCCAGCGGAAACTACACGGGGCAGGTCGACGTCGGGGACACCACGGGATGTGCCCTTAGGGGTCTTACGAACGGAACGACGTACTACATCGCCGTCACGGCCTACGACTCTTCGGGGAACGAAAGCGGCCGTTCCGTCGAGGTCCACCTCGCCCCGACAGTCCCCGTGGCGACGGCCTCCCCCTCGGAGGTGAGCGTGGTCCTGACCCTGAACCAGACCAGGGTCGAGACCCTGAAGGTGAAGAACGTGGGGTACGATGTCCTCCACTTCACCGCATCGATATCCGATACGTCGTCCCACGGATGGGCCTCCGTGAGCCCGAGCTCGGGTTCGGTGGACCCCGGGGACAGCCTGCTCCTTAAGGTGACCGTAGACGATAGGGGAGTTCCCGACGGCCACTACGACGCCACCCTGAGGATAGAGGGCAACATGCCCGAAGGGGGCCTGTCCGTGCCCCTACACCTCTGGGTCAACACCCTGCCTCCGGCCAGGCCGGCCGGCCTTTCCGTGGAGGACCCCGGCACTGGAGGAGTGTTGGAGGTCGGGTGGAGTGCCAACCATGAGCCCGACCTCGCCGGGTACAGGGTTTACTACGACACCGACGGAAGACCCCCGTACCTCGGGTCCGGGGCCTCGGAAGGTCCCTCTCCCGTGGATGTGGGCAAAGTCACCCACTTCCGGCTGACGGGGCTTTCCAACGGCATAACCTACTACATAGCTGTTACGGCGTACGACGTCGCAGGGAACGAGAGCGAGCTTTCCGATGTCGTACTTCGGGTCCCCCACAGGGTCGTAACCCTCTCCAGGAGCGTGACCATAACAGCGGATACGACATGGAAGTTCGGGGACGTATATGTTCTCAAAAGGACCCTGACCGTTCCACGGGGCATAAAGTTGAGCCTCGAACCGGGGACCGTGGTGAAGTTCGATGGAGGGAACCTCCGGGTCAGGGGCGAACTCGAAGCTTCGGGCACTTCCCGAAGGCCGATAGTCTTCACCTCCATCAAGGACGATTCCTTGGGAGGGGACACGAACGGGGACGGAGGGGCCACAAAGCCAGTGGCAGGCGACTGGGGATACATCTACATGGCAGAAGGAAGCATCGGCAAGTTCCAACACTGCGTGTTCAGGTATGGAGGTTCGATTTCTTCGTATCCTGGGATGGTGTATGCCGACAGGGCGAACATATCCTTGTCCTCTTGCAAGTTCTACCACAGCCTGAGGTATGGCGTCTGTGCCCATGGAGGGGAGCTCGAGGTCGTCGGATGCCGTTTCGGGGACAACAGGAGGGCTATGAAGGTTCCTCCCAACTCCGTGAGGAACATAAGGTCCAACGAGTTCGAGGATTCTTGGGATGGGATAGAGGTGGACGATGGGAAGATATCCTCCGACGGAGTCTGGACCGACCAGGGTGTGCCCTACATAGTTTCGTCTGGATCCGTGAGGATATCCAAAGGCGTGAAGCTTTCCCTTTCTGGGGGCGTGATCTTGAAGTTCGTTGGGAGCCTCCATGTCGAAGGTGAGCTCGAAGCTTTGGGCACCTCCCGAAGGCCGATAGTGTTCACCTCCATCAAGGACGATTCTTCGGGAGGGGACACGAACAGGGACGGAGGGGCCACAAAGCCAGTGGCAGGCGACTGGGGATACATCTACATGGCAGAAGGAAGCATCGGCAAGTTCCAACACTGCGTGTTCAAGTATGGAGGCTCGAGTTCTTCGTATCCTGGGATGGTGTATGCCGACAGGGCGAACATATCCTTATCCTCTTGCAAGTTCTACCACAGCCTGAGGACCGGCCTTTATGTATACGGCTCGGGGGCATCTGCGACTGCCACGAACTGCACGTTCTCGGACTGCGGGCAAGGTGTCCACGTTGCTTCCGGGTCCCCGAGTGTGTCCTTGGCCTACTGCACGATATCCGGCAACTCCGAATACGGGGTGCTGAACAGATCCTCCAGCACCGTGGACGCCGAGCACTGCTGGTGGGGGGACGCCTCCGGGCCGTACGACCCGGAAGGGAACCCCGATGGGAAGGGCGATAAGGTGAGCGCTAAGGTGGACTACACCCCATGGCTCCAGCGTCCCGGCGGCAACGTACCACCCGTAATAACCCTGACCACACCACCGGCCGGAGGAGCTTCGGTGGATGCGTCCTACACCGTAAGGTGGGTGGACGGGGACCCGGACGACGATGCGAGGATAGCCCTCTTCTACGACACCGACAGGTCGGGGTTCGACGGGAGGCCGATTGCTGAGGGGATCTCGGAGGACGATCCATCCGACAGCTTCACATGGGACACATCCGAGGTCCCGGAGGGCAGGTACTACATATACGCCGTGATATCCGATGGGATCAACCCTCCGGTCTGTTGCTACGGCCCCGGCTGGGTCCTCGTAGACCATCCAGAACCCACGGGATGGAAGATAAGGATAGCCGCCCGGGCGATGGATGTAGTGGACTCCCTCTGCTGGGCCGGCGTGGACGAGAACGCGACCGATGGATACGACCCCAGATACGATGCTCCCAAGCCCCCGGGTCCCCCGAGCGGAAAGTACATCAGGGTCTACTTCAGCCATCCGGAATGGTACGCTCCCTTGGGGGACGAATTCTCCAGGGACATAAGGAAGGAGAGGAACCTCGCTAACAGCAGCATAACCTGGGACTTCGTGGTGGAGACGAACATCTCGGGGTATGTTTCGGTGTACTTGGCGGATTTCTCCCAGGTGCCTCCTTCGTACTGGATAAGGCTCCAGGACCTGGAGGGAGGTACGGTGAGGGAGCCGAGGGTCGACCCTTCTCCCCTCAGGTATTACTCGTCCGGCAGGACGAGGCACTTCAGACTTTCGGTCGGACTTTCACAACTCAGCCGCTATTTCTCCGCAGGCTGGAACATGATGTCCGTACCTATAATACCCTCCGACCCGAGGACGTCGGCGGTGTTCGGGGACGACTATCCTCAGTATTACCTTTACGAGTGGGACGGCCAGTACTCCGTGCCCGTGGGCGTGGAGGTGGGGAAGGGCTACTGGCTCGGGCTTCCGGAGGGGGGGAGGATGGATGTGGACGGGCTGTTGGTCGATAGGACGAAGCCTTATGTCCTATCCCTGGCCCGTGGATGGAACATGATAGGTGACCCGTTCAACGTTCCCGTGGACTGGGCGAGGACGAAGGTATGCCGCTGCGGGGACACCCTCTCCGTGTCCCAGGCCGCGGCCCAGGGATGGGTGATGGACGCACTCTATTCTTACTCGGGCGGCAACTACGTCCTCGCATCCACGTTGAGGCCCTGGAGGAGCTGCTGGTTCCCGGTGATGGTGGACTCCTGCAAGCTTCTGCTCGCCCCTTCATCGGGCCCGCCCGCCAAGGTCGCAGCAAAAGCGTCACCTGTGGACGAAGGAAACTGGCTGGTGGAACTTGAGGTCACTTCGGGCGAACTGGTGGACCCGCTGCCCCGTTTCGGCGTGAGGGAGGATGCCGCCGACAGTTTGGACCTCTACGACCTGCCCGTACCTCCCGCACCTCCGGTAGGAGGTCACCTTCGTCTGTACTTTCCCCATCCGGAATGGAGCTGCCCTTTAGGCGACGAATTCGCATGGGACATCAGAGCTCCCGTACCTCGGGGTGGGACGAAGCGGTGGGAATTCAGGGTGCGGACGAACCTGGAGGGCGTACCGGTCAAGATACGCTGGCCGGGGCTTGAAAGGTCGGTTCCTTCCGGGTACGATTTCATCCTCGTGGACGAGGATGAAGGGACGAGGGTGGACATGATGGAGGTACCGGAGTTCTCCTTCGACGCCGGACAGTCCCGTCGCTTCGCCGTAGAAGTAAGGAATCGTCCCTCGGGAGTTCGGATGTCCCAGGGGCGTCCGGCTGCCCACTTCCTGCTTCAGAACTACCCCAATCCCTTCAACTTGGAGACCAAGATAGGCTTCGTCCTGCCGGTCGGGGGTCGGGTCCGGCTGGAGATCTACAGCCTGCTCGGCCGTAGGGTGAGGGTGTTGATGGAGGGCTCCCTTAAGCCCGGCCTTTACCACCTCAGGTGGGATGGGAAGGACGAGGTCGGCAGGGAGGTTTCCAGCGGGGTCTATCTCTGCAGGTTGGTGGTGGACGACGACCAGGTAGCGGTCAGCAAGATGTTGCTCCTGCGGTAGCTGCCTTTTCTTCGGTTGGTGACCATATTAGAGTTTAAGGTGGTGTGCAAGTTGGAACATCTCTGAAGGGAGGTGAAGATGAGCGAGATAGTGGAAGTGCGAGCCAGGGAGATTCTGGACTCCAGGGGAAACCCGACGGTGGAGGTGGACGTGGTGCTCGAGACGGGCGCTATGGGGAGGGCTGCCGTGCCATCGGGGGCTTCCACGGGTACCAGGGAGGCCCTGGAGCTGAGGGACGGGGACAGGTCCCGCTACCTCGGCAAGGGGGTGCTCAGGGCGGTGGAGAACGTGAACGAGCGCATAGCCCCCGAGATAATAGGCATGGAGTCGGAAGACCAGGCTGAGGTGGACAGGAAGATGATAGAACTCGATGGGACCGAGAACAAAAGCGAACTTGGAGCCAACGCAATACTCGGGGTCTCCATAGCTGTCGCTAAGGCTTCGGCGGAGGAACTCGGGGTCCCCCTCTACAGGTACCTCGGGGGCCTGGAAGCCAGGGTCCTCCCCGTGCCCATGATGAACGTGATAAACGGCGGCAGGCACGCCGACAACAACGTGGACCTTCAGGAGTTCATGATAGTCCCCTTAGGGGCCGAAAGCTTCCGGGAGGCCCTTAGGATGGGGGTCGAGACCTTCCACAACCTGAAGGCCATCCTCAAGGAGAAGGGATGCTCCACCGCCGTGGGCGACGAGGGAGGTTTCGCCCCGGACCTCAAGGACAACGAGGAACCCCTGAGGATCATAGTCCAGGCCATAGAGCGTGCGGGGTACAGGCCCGGGGAGGACCTGGCCATAGCCCTGGACCCGGCAGCGAGCGAGTTATACAGGGATGGCCTCTACCACCTGGACGCTGAGGACAGGAAGCTCACATCCGAGGAGATGGTGGCCCTCTACGAGGATTGGATAAGGAAGTACCCCATAATCTCCGTAGAGGACGGCATGGCAGAGGAAGACTGGGATGGATGGAAGCTCCTTACGGATAGGCTCGGTGACAGGATACAGCTCGTGGGGGACGACGTCTTCGTCACCAACCCCAAGATATTAAGGGAGGGGATAGAGAGAGGTATAGCGAACGCTATCCTCATAAAACTGAACCAGATAGGAACCCTCACCGAGACATTGGACACGATAAACCTCGCCCTGCGCTCCGGATACAGGGCCGTCGTCTCCCACAGGTCCGGCGAGACCGAGGACGCCACCATAGCCGACCTCTCCGTGGCCTGCAACACGGGCCAGATAAAGACCGGTTCGGCGTCCAGGACGGATAGGATGGCCAAGTACAACCAACTACTGAGGATAGAGGAGGACCTTGGGGAAGGTGCCGTGTTCCTGGGAAGGGCCGCCTTCGGGAGGTAGGTCATGCGCATAACCTCCTATAACTTCGGAAGGATAATCGTGGACGGAGACCCTTACACCAACGACCTTTTGATCCTTCCCGACGGGGTGAGGCCGAACTGGTGGAGGGAGGAGGGACACGAGCTGAGACCCTCGGACCTGGAGGAGGTCCTGATGGCCAGGCCCGAGGTCTTGGTGGTGGGAACCGGCTACTACGGAAGGATGCAGGTCACGAAGGAGGCCGAGGAATACCTCAGGAACGCTGGGATAGCCCTTGAGGCTATGGAGACCCAGAGGGCCTGCGAGAGGTTCAATAAATTGGCCGAGGAGGGGAGGAAGGTGGCCGCTGCCCTCCACCTGACGTGTTAAAGCCCTCTACTCACATGGTCCCGGGCAGTCGAGCCCAACCTTCGTACGAACCCGACTATCTTCCAGCTCTTCCCCTCCTTCTCCAA
>QNCW01000034.1 GCA_003645885.1 Candidatus Latescibacterota bacterium
GGAGGAGCTGCTTGAAAGGAGCCCTTTTAACGTCGTCCGGCTCATCCTGCCCGAAGGATACCGGAGGGCCGCCCTCCTCTGGAGGAGTTGGCTGGAGGAGGGGGTCCTCCTCAGGGAGGAAGAGCCCTGTCTCTACGTCCTCAGGGACACCTTCGAGCTTTCCGGAAGGAGGATGACGAGGTTCGGGCTTTTGGCCGAGGTGAGGCTCGAGCCTTTGGGCCGGGGGAAGGTCTTCCCCCACGAGAGGACGTTCCCGAAGGTAACGGAGGACAGGCTCAACCTCCTCAGGGCCACCGGGGCACAGTTCAGCCCCATCTTCGGCCTTTACGAGGAGCCGGAGGTCGAGGGACTCATGAAGGAGGTGCAGGCGGAGCCTCCCTTGGTCGACTACGAGGACCGAGGGGTGAGGAGGACCCTCTGGAGGGTCCCGGAGGGCCCGGTGGCCTCGAGGATATCGGAGAGGCTGGAGGCCCCTTCCATCTTTATAGCGGACGGGCATCACAGGTACGAGACCGCTTTGGCCTACCGGGAGGAGTGCGGAGGGGAGGGCGACGGGCACGAATATGTGCTCATGTACCTCGTGGACATGAGGTCGTCCGGCCTTGTAATCCTGCCCGTGCACAGGGTCGTGCTGAGTGCCCCGGTGGAGGAGGAAGAGGTCTTGGCAAGGTTGCGGAGGAGCTTCGAACTTTCCCCATCCGAGGATCTGGCCCGCCTCCGGGAGGAGGTGGAAAGGGACGGCGTGTTCGGACTTTACAGGAGGGGAAGGCTTTACAGGATGCGGCCGATGCAGGAGGCCGAGGATGCCCTCAAGGACCTACCCCCGTTCTGGAGGAGGGTGCCGGTCGCGGTGCTCCAGGCTCTGGCCTTGGAGGGCGCCCTGGGCATAACGCCGGACATGATGAAATCGGGGGAACATCTCAGGTTCACCCCGGATTTAGGGGAGGCGATGAGGGCTGTGGACGAGGGGGAGGCCCTCATGGCCTTCATCGTCCCTCCCACGGAGATCGAACATGTAAGGAGGGTCGCCGAGGCGGGCGAAGTGATGCCCCACAAATCCACCTACTTCCATCCCAAACCTCCCAGCGGGCTGGTGATGAGGGAGGTGAGGAGGTCGCCGTGCCCGAGATAGTAAGCTTGGGGGAGATATTGGTGGAGATAATGAGGACCGAGAGGGACCTACCCTTAGACAGGAGGGGGACCTTCGCAGGTCCCTTCCCGAGCGGTGCCCCCGCCATATACATCGACCAGGTGGCGAAGCTCGGGGCCTCCGCGGGGTTCATAGGGGTCTGCGGCGACGACGACTTCGGAAGGCTCGTGGAGGGGCGCCTGAGGGAGGACGGTGTGGATACATCCTGCGTGCGCTTCGCCGAGGGCTATACGACCGGATGTGCGTTCGTGGCGTATTCCTCGGACGGCTCGAGGAACTTCATATTCCACCTCCCCCACTCCGCCGCCGGGCTCTTAGGACCCGAGGACGTGAAGGAGGATTACTTCGTGGGGACGAAGCTTCTGCACATCATGGGCTCCGCCCTTTCGGTCTCGGAACATTCCAGGCAGGCGTGCTACAGGGCCGTAAGGATAACCAAAGAGCTCGGCGGCCTGGTCAGCCTGGATCCGAACCTTAGGCCCGAACTCATCTCCCCCGAGAGGATAAGGAAGATATGCGAGCCGGTCCTAAAGGTCGCCGACCTCGTCCTCCCGAGCGGGGAGGAGGTCTCCGCCCTGACCGGCATCCCCGACCCGGAGGAGGCCTGCAGGAAGCTCGCCCGGGAGGGCAAGATAGTGGGCTTAAAGCTCGGGGCGAGGGGAAGCAAGATCTTCTCCCCAGACCTTGAGATCATGGTCCCGAGCGTAGAGGTCCGGGAGGTGGACCCCACCGGGGCTGGGGACTGCTGGGACGCGGGGTTCACGGTGGCGTACCTGGAGGGGAGGAGCTTAGAGGAGTGCGCCAGGTTCGCGAACGTAGTAGGGGCCCTGTCGGTGACCGAGCTCGGCCCTATGGAGGGCTCGCCCTCCAGGGAAGAGGTTGAGAAGCTGTTGCGGTCGATGGGGAACTAACGCCTCTGGGCCTCGCCCGTCATGGGGACGAAGCGGACGGGCAGAAGTGGACGTTTCTCCACCCCCCTTTCGGTCTTCACGACGAGGAAGAGCTCCTGGTACACGCTCCCCACGGGTATGACCATCCTCCCTCCCACCTTGAGCTGTTCCACCAGGGGCCCTGGGATGTGGTCCGGGGCTGCCGTGACTATTATCGCGTCGAAGGGGGCGTGCTCCGGCCAGCCCCTGTACCCGTCCCCACAGAGGACAAATATGTTTTTGTAACCTAACCTTCTAAGTCTTTCCCTTGCGCTCTCGGCGAGTTCCGGGATTATCTCTATGGTGAACACGGAATCCGCTATCTCGGCCAGGACAGCAGCCTGGTATCCCGAGCCGGTTCCTATCTCCAGCACCTTCTCCCCGCCCTTCAGCCTTAGGGCCTCCGTCATATAGGCTACGATGTAGGGCTGGGATATGGTCTGCCCGTACCCTATGGGCAGAGGATGATCAGCGTAGGCCTCGCTCCTGTACCTTTCGGGCACGAAAAGGTGCCTGGGGACCTTCCTCATGGCGGCCAGCACCAGGCTGTCCTTTATCCCCCTCGCCTCTATCTGCTCCTCGACCATCCGCTCCCTCGCCCTAGCGTAATCCTCGGTTCCCCCCCTGCAGGCGGAAAGGAGCAGGACGCACAGCAACAGGGGCCTGCACATAACCTTCACCTCCCTAAAAGAGCATGTACTCCGCAAGGAGTTCCATAAGCTCGGGCCTGGCCGACAGCTCAACGTACCTCACCTTCTTAGCTATCTCCTGTGCCCTTTCGAGCTCCCTCCTGCTCCGGAGCACCAGCTTAGCTCCCTCGCCGGCCGCGTTCCCGACCGGCACCACCTTACCCTCTTCGACCGGAGGAAGCAATCCTATCCTCAGGGCGCTCTTCTTATTTATGTAGTTTCCGAATGCCCCGGCCAAAAGAACCGTAAGCTCCCCGTCCTCCACCTCCATCTCCCTCCTGAGCACCTCGATCCCCGCCCTTATCGCCCCCTTGGCGAGCTGAAGTTCCCTCACATCCCTCTGGGTTATCCGTATACCTTCGGTTAGGACGAAGTCGTAACCGCCCTCCCCTTCGACTATCCTCGCCTTAAGGTTCTCGGGCCCTTCGAATTCTTCCGGGGAGCGTATCCGTCCGGAAGGTTCCAACACCCCCACCCTCAACATCTCCGCCACCGCATCCACGAGCCCCGAGCCGCATATGCCCCTCGGGCTCTCGTCTCCTATCGTGGTGAACTTTACTTCCCCTTCTACGACGACGCTGTCTATCGCACCGGGCGCACCACGCATCCCGTGCCTTATCCTTGCCCCTTCGAAGGCCGGACCGGCCGCAGCGGAACATGCCATCATCCTTCCGTCGGCCGAGAGCACCATCTCCCCGTTCGTACCTATGTCCACGAGAAGCGTGGGAGCTTCCACCTCCCAGAGCCCCGTGGCCAGTATCCCTCCGACTATATCTGCCCCTACGTAGGCGGCTACGTTCGGAAGGACGACGACCCTGGCCTCGCGATGGGCCTTGAGCCCAAGCTCCTCGGCCTTGAACACGAGGGGGTCGGAGACCACCGGCACGAACGGCACGGACGCTATGTTCCTCGGATCGAGCTTCAGGAAGAGGTGATGCATACAGGTGTTGCCGACGACCGAGATGAGGTACACCTCGTCAGGCCTGACTTCGTAGTCCCTACAGAGCTCCGATATAAGCTCGTTCAGCGCCTCGATGATCCCCTCGTGCAACCGCTCCAGGCCGTCCTCATGCTCCATGAGGTATCCTATGCGGGATATCACATCGTCACCACATGCCGCCTGTGGGTTCATGGCCGCAGATGCCCCGACCTCCTCGCCGGTCGAGAGGTCCAGGAGGTAACCCACCAGGGTGGTGGTGCCTACGTCGAAGGCCACTCCGAAGCACCTTCCGGAGGTGTCCCCGCCCTCCACGGCGACCAAAGTCCCGTCCACCGCCACGGCCGTCACACGGAACTCGTTCCTCCTCACCACAAAGGGAAGCTCCCTGAGGGCGTTCAGGTCGGCAGCTCTCCCCTCCCCCAAGGCGTCCAAAACCCTCTCCAGGTCCGTGCGCTGGTCGTCCAGGGAGGGCTTGGAAAGGCACAGGAAGCGCTTCTTAACCATAGGGTCCAGGGGAACATATCTCGTGACGCCCTCCCTCAATATCTTCTGGCCGAGCCGGAGCGAGGCATCGGGGACCTCGACCACCACCCTGCCCAAGACCCTAGCTTGGCAGGCCAGCCTCGCTCCCAAGGAGAGCTTATCCCCCAAGGCCCTCCTCTCGGAGGAGGTAGAAGGCGAGAGCTTCCCCTTGGCCCTGACCTCACACTTGCCACATGTTCCCTTGCCCCCACAGACCCCCTCCAACGGCACCCCGGCCAGGGAGGCCGCCTCTAAGAGGGTCGTCCCCTCGACCACCTCGACCGTCCTCCCTCCGGGTTGGAAGACGACTTCGAACCTCCTCATCCCTTCGCCTCCTCGTATTCCCTTATAGCGGATATCACATCGTCCGGGGTCCTGCTCTCAAGGAGGGCCTTCCTCAGGTCCTCCTTGGACATGAGGCGAGATATGTGGGCTATGGTCCCGAGGTACTCCTCGGGGGAATCCTTAGGGCCCAAGACCAAGAAGAAGAGCCTCGCTGGGACCCCATCCAACGCCCCGAAGTCCACACCCTTCTTCGACCTTCCGAAGGCCACCCAGACTTCCTTAGCGGACGAAAGCTTGGCGTGGGGCAGGGCTACGCCGGCCTCGAGCCCCGTCCCGCCCAACCTCTCCCTGTGCAGGGTCTCCCTGACGGCCTCCTCCGGGTCCAGGTCGGCGCCCGCCCCCACGAGCGTCTCCACGAGCCCCTCGACGATCTCCTCCTGGCTCCTCCCCTTAAGGTCCAAGTTTATGAAGGACGGCGAAAGCTTGTCGTATAGGACCGCCATCTCACCTCCCCGATAAGGTTCACCTCACTACGAGGACCGGACAGGGGGATTCGTAAAGGACCCTCTCCAAGGAAAGCCCGATCAACCTCCTCGCCCCCGAGCGCTGGCCCGGAAGCCCCAAGATCATAAGGTCTACCTTAAGTTCCCTCGCCTGCCTCAGGAGCACATCCTCGGGGAGGCCCTTCTCCTGGCGAAGCGAGACCCTCACCTCCCTCTCCACCGCCATCCCTTCGACGTGGTAGAGGTACTTCCACCCGTCCTCCTCGGCCTCGGCCTCCACCTCGGAATGCCTCCTCCCCGTGAGCCTGGAGAGTCGGTCCACTACCGAAGGGTCCACGACGTTGAGGGCTATAAGGTGCGCGCCCTCCCGCTCCGCCAAGCTCACGGCGAGCTCCGCCGCCCTCCGGGAGCCCTCGCTCGCCTCCACCGAAAGCAGGATCCTCCCGAACATCAGCCCCTCCGGCGCTTGGCCTGCTTCCTCCTGAAGAACTCCTCCCTCTCGGCCTCCTCCAAGGCCTCCTGGACGAAGGCCACGGTCGCCTCGTACCTCGGCAGGAGGATGTGCTCCAAAGCGTTCAACCTCCTCTGAGTCTTGGATATCTCCCTTGCCAGCCTCCAGACCGAGATGTACACCTCTACGTACCTCAGGAGCACCTCCTCGGCCCTCCTCAGGGCCATGAGGGTCCTGTCCAGGGCCGAAGTCGTGGACCAGAGGCTGAGGTCCGGGAACTCGGGGGCACGGAGGGCCCTTACGGAGGGGAGGACCACCCCCATGGCGCTCCTTCCGGCCACCTCTATCTCGTACCTGGCCTCCCCCACGCCCATAAGCCTCGATATCGCCTCCCTTCCCATGGACAGCAAAGCTCCCTCGTAGGCGGAGTACGCCTCCCCGAGGGCCTCCTCGAGCTCCCTTCCAAGGTCCCTGAGGCCGTACACCACCCTCATAAGTTCCATGACCAGAACTTCCCTCTTCTGCTCCAGAAGTTCGTACACCTCCCTTCCGAACTGGAGGCGGCTTTTGTAGGTTATCAGGGTTCCCTTGGTCGGCGGGACCCTTTCGGCTGGCGCCTTCATCCTCGGTAGTACCTGTCCAATATCTCCGAAGGGACCCTGTACAGGGCGGAGCGGGGAAGCAGGGATACCACCTCCCAGCCTATCTCCAGCGTCTCCTCCAAGCTTCTGTCCTCCTCACCCTGATTTATGAACCTGTCCTCGAACGCCTCGCCGAACTCGAGGTACCTCCTGTCCAAGGCCGTGAGCTCCTCTTCTCCTACTATGGTGGCCAAGGCCCTCACCCTCCCCACCCTGCTATATGCTGCGTAGAGCTGGCTGGCGAGGTACGGGTGGTCCTCCCTCGTCCTCCCCTCGCCTATAGCGTCCTTCATGATCCTCGAAAGCGAGGGCAGGACGTTTATGGGAGGATATATCCCCTTGGCGTGTAGTCCCCTGTCCAAGACTATCTGCCCTTCGGTTATGTACCCCGTAAGGTCCGGCACCGGATGGGTTATGTCGTCGTTGGGCATGGTGAGGATAGGAAGTTGGGTTATCGAGCCCCTCCTCCCCTTGACCCTGCCGCACCTCTCGTAGAGGGAGGCCAGGTCGCTGTAGAGGTATCCCGGGTACCCCTTCCTCGAAGGCACCTCACCCCTGGAACTCGCCCTCTCCCTCAGGGCCTCGCAGTAGTTGGTCATGTCCAGCATGACCACCAAAACGTGGAAGTCCCTCTCGAACGCTAAGTATTCGGCGAGGGTGAGGGCTATCCTCGGGGTTACTATCCTCTCCTCGGGAGGGTCGTCCGCCAGGTTAAGGAAAGTTGCGACCTGGGTCGCCCCTCCCCTCTCGAAGCTCTCCACGAAGAACCTCGCATCGTCGTGCTTCACGCCTATCCCGACAAAAACTACGGCGAATTCCTCGCCCTCCTCGGAGATCCTCGCCTGGCGGACTATCTGAGCTGCCAGACGGTTGTGGGGAAGCCCGCTTCCGGAGAAAAGGGGAAGCTTCTGTCCCCTCACCAAGGTGTTCAGGCCGTCTACGGCCGAGATCCCCGTCTGCACCCAGTCGTACGGGTAATCCCTCGAGGCGGGGTTTATGGCCGAGCCGTGTATGTCCCTCACCTCCCCCGAAAGCGGCTGCGGTCCCCCGTCCATAGGCTCCCCGACCCCGTTGAAGGTCCTGCCCAACATCTCCTCGGAGACCCTCACCTGAAGTGGTCTCCCCAGGAACCTCACCCTCGTCTCCGAGGCCGAAAGTCCGGAGGTGCCCTGGAAGACCTGCACGACGGCGAACCTCTCCCCGACCTCCAGGACTATGCCCCTCCTCGTCCTCCCGTCGGGGCCTACGACCTCGGCGAGTTCTCCGTAACCTACGTCCTTCACGTCCTCTAGGACTATAAGGGGCCCCGTTATCTCTGAGAGCCCCTTGTAGATAATCCCCGAAATCCCCATAGCCTCACCTCAAGTTCGAGGTCCACACTGAACTTCTCCTCGACCTTCCTCCTCACCTCGCATATCAAAGCCCAAACGTCGGAAGCCCTCGCCCTCCCCAAGTTCACTACGAAGTTCGCATGTTTCGGCGAGACCATAGCGTCCCCCACCCTCATCCCCTTACATCCGGCCTCCTCTATGAGCCTCCCGGCGTAGTCCCCCGGCGGCCTTTTAAACATGCTTCCTGCCGAGGGATGTTCTAAAGGTTGTTTCTCGGAGCGAAGTTTCAGCACCTCCCTCCTCTTCTCCCAGAGAAGTTCCGGGTCCTTCCTTTCCGGACGGAACTTCGCAGAGAGCACCACGAACCCCTCGAGCCCCTTCCTGTACCCGAATCCTATTTCATCCTTAGAGAGCACGACCTCCCTTCCGTCCGGAGTTAAGGCCCTGACCTCGGTGAGCAGCTCTGAAATGGTCCTCCCGAAGGCTCCAGAGTTCATAGCTATCGCCCCTCCCACCGTCCCCGGTATCCCGGAAAGCTCAGCGAACCCCTCCAACCCCTCCCCGACCGTCCATGCGGCCAGAAGGTCCAACTCCGTCCCGGCCCCCACGGAGACCTCATCGTCCTTTAAGACGATGCGATCCGAAACTTTCCTTACGTCCACCACGATCCCCCTGACGCCCTCGTCGTGGACGAGGAGCTTGGAACCGTTCCCTAAGATGAAGGTCGGCACCCCTGCCTCCCGAGCCCGCCCGAGCAGCCCCTTCAGGTCCTCCTCGTCCGCCGGAACGAGGTAAAGGTCCGCAGGCCCCCCTATGCGGTACGAGGTGTGCCTACATAGGGGCTCCTCCTTTACGACCTCCCCCCGGAAGCCCTTAAGGACCCTATCGTACGGACGGAGCATCTTGCGGAGAAATATACACCCGCACAGGAGGGAAGTCAAGAGAATTTTCCTTGACAACGCCTTCCGTAAAGGATTATATTTTCAGGCGTAGGAGGGAGCATGAGAGGGTCATCGGCGTGGCTTGCTCTAACCTTGCTTCTGGCCTGCCGCAGCGGGGGAAGCTCGTCCTCAGGGTCCATCCCTTCATCGGACGGCCCCTCTGTGGACACCCTTAGGAGGGGCGAATCGTTGTACACGGCCCTCAGGAAGAAGGGCGTGGAGCCTAAATATATCTTGGAGCTCTCCAGGAGTCTGAAGAGGCTGGTGAACCTGCGGAGGGTGATGCCCGGAGGAAAGTACGCCTTCTCCTGCGATTCCACCGGAGCGATAGTTTGGTTCCGGTATATGCCGGACCTCGAGACCGAGATCGTGGCCGAAAGGAGAGGCGGGAAGCTCGAGGTCACAAGGAGGAAGCTTCCCTTGGAACGTGTGGAGCGCAGCTTAGCCGGAGCTATAGGCTCCTCCCTTTACGATGCCGTGCTGGAGGCGGGTGGCACTCCGAGGCTCGTATGGAAGTTTGCGGACATCTTTCAGTGGGAAATAGACTTTCATACTGAACCCAGGCCCGGGGACAGGTTCGCCGTCGTCTGGGAGGAGTACAGGAGGGACGGAAGGACCGTAAGGGAGGGGAGGATCTTGGCCGCCGCATACATAGGAAAGGTCGGGGAGTTCTGGGCGGTGTACTACAGGGACCCGCGTGGCCACGAAGACTACTACGACCTTAAGGGCAGGTCCTTGAGGAAGGCGTTCCTCCGCTCCCCCCTCAGGTACAGGCGCATAAGTTCCAGGTTCAGCAGGAGGCGCCTCCATCCCATCCTCAGGAGATATATGCCGCACTGGGGAGTGGACTATGCCGCTCCTCCCGGTACCCCCGTACATGCGACGGCCGACGGGGTCGTGCTCTTCAGAGGGCACAAGGGCCCGAACGGCAACATGGTGATACTCGGGCACAGGAACGGATACAGGACCTACTACCTCCACCTCTCTCGGTTCGCCCGGGGGATAAGGAGGGGAAGGAGGGTCCGGCAGGGACAGGTGATAGGATATGTAGGGGCCACGGGCCTTGCTACCGGTCCCCACCTGGATTACAGGGTCAGGAGGGGCAGGAAGTTCCTGAACCCTCTGAAGCTCGAAGCATCCAGGGCACCCTCCGTCCCCAAGCGTTATCTGAGGGAATTCCGGACTGTACGGGACAGGTACAAGAAGAAACTTGAAGAGGCCCTAAATGAGGAGATGGTCGTCTATGAAGACCTCGATCGTAATGGCCTTAGCGGGAGCTCTGGTCCTTTCCTGCGGTAAGGAGGGGAAGGAGGAAGGACCCGAGGCGAGCATAGTTGAACTTAGGGAAGCTGTGGAGCGGAACCCCGAGGACGTGGCGGCCCTGGTCGCTTTGGGAAGGGCGTTGATGGACAGGGAGGGGGCATACCTCGAGGCCAAGGAGTTACTTGAAAGGGCCCTATCCCTCTCGCCCGAGGATGCGAGGGTGCACAGGGCCTTAGGAAGGTTGTTCATGCTCGTAGGCCTGTACCCCAAGGCGGAGGAACACCTCCTCAAGGCCCTCGAACTCGGAAGGGCCGACGCTTCGCTCTACAACGACCTGGCCACGACCTACGCACGGGAAGCCTTCGCCCTCTTCAAGGCGCTGCGCATGAGGAGGGATAAGATGGAGCAGGCGATAGATGCATACAGGAAGGCCACAGAGCTCGACCCCGAAAACCCCCTCTATTGGTACAACCTCGCCTTCGCCTACGACCAGCTCGGGGACTTCGCCGAAGCGGAGGAGACTTACAGGAAGGTGCTAAAGTTGGACCCCAGGCTCGGCAAGGCCCGGAAGTATCTGGGGATGTTGTACGAAAAGATGGGGAAGCTGGGCGAAGCGGAAAGGGAGTTGAAGAAAGCTTCCAAGCTCCTTCCGGACGACGCCGAGGTCCTGGTGCACTTGGGTCTGGTCCTCGCCAAGGAAGGAAAGCTCAGGGACTCCGAGGGGGCCTACAGGAGGGCGCTGAAGCTCGACCCCGAGCTTCCGGAGGCCCTACTGGGGCTGGGGAGGCTGCTGCTGATGATGGGGAGGAAGGATGAGGGGGAAAGGAAGATAGAGAAGTTCAGGAAGCTCTCGTCCGGAAGGAATCGGAGCATAGAGGACGTCCTGATAACCGTCCAACATTATCCCGACAGGCCCGAGGTCCACTGCGAGCTCGGGGAACTTTACCTCGGCAGGGGAAGGTACGAAGAGGCCCTAAGGGAGTTCAACAGAGCCTTGGTCATAGACCCCAACTTCCCCGCCGCATGGGTCGGCCTCGGAAGGACCTTCTTCGGACGGGGGCAGTATGCGAGGGCCAAGGAGTGCTTCGACAAGGCCCTCGTCCTGAACCCGAGGGACCCTTACGCTCAACTCTATCTCGGCGGGATATACATGAAGTGGGGAAGGTACGAGGAAGCGGTGATGGCCCTCAGGAAGGCGGTGGTCGAGGCCCCGGACGAGCCCGAGTTTCACTATAACCTCGGGCTGGCCTATGCGAAATGGAGGAGGCCCGAACAGGCCATACCCGAATTTGAGGAGGCCATAAGGCTTAGGCCGGACTACGGCGTCGCCCACAGGGACCTTGGGTTGGCTTACCTTTCGGTCCGGGAATACGAAAAGGCCGTAAAGCACCTCGAAGAGGCCGGAAGGCTTATGCCCGACAGACCTGAAATCTCGGCATATTTGGCCGTCGCCTGCCGTGCCCTCGGCGACATGGAGGGATACAGAAGGGCCCTCGGCAGGCTGGACAGCCTCAGGGAGGTGAGGAGAAGATGAGGTTCGTGGGGACATTGATGGTGGGGGTCCTCCTGTCCTGCGGGAGGGGGGGGAGCGACCGTACGGCCTCGGGGGAACCTTTCCAGGTGCGGTTCGTGGACGTCACCGAAGAGGCCGGGATAACCATCGAAACTACGAGCGGAGGGGAGGAGAAGAGGTATATAGTGGAAGCGAAGGGAGGAGGGGCGGCCACCTTCTTGGATTACGACGACGATGGGTGGATGGACATCTACATAGTCAACGGCTCCAGGTTGGAGGGGTTTCCCCCAGGCGAAGAACCTCGCAACGTCCTCTACCGAAACAACGGCGACGGCACGTTCACCGAGGTCACCGAAGAGGCCGGGGTAGGTGACGCTCATTGGGGGATGGGATGCACAGCCGCCGATTACGACAACGACGGGTACACCGACATATACGTCGCGAACTTCGGGCCGAACGTCCTCTATCACAACAACGGGGACGGGACCTTCACAGATGTCACGGAAGAAGCCGGGGTCGGTGACCCGAGGTGGAGCACGGGGACCGCTTGGGGGGATTACGACGGCGACGGGGACCTGGACCTGTACGTGGCGAACTATGTGAACTTCGACGTAAATAACATAGAGAAATATAGGAAGGTGAACGTCTGGCGTGGCATAGAAGTTATGGCAGGTCCCAGGGGATTGGAGGGGGCCGAGGACGTGTTCTACAGGAACAACGGCGATGGGACTTTCACGGACTTCACGACGGAAGCTGGCCTTACAGATCGACTTAAAGGATACGGATTCGCTGTGCTCTTCGCGGACTACGACAACGACGGGGACCTGGACATATACATAGCCAACGACTCAGTGCCCAACTACCTGTACCGAAACAACGGGGATGGCACCTTCACGGAGGTAGGGCTCGAGGCTGGGGTGGCGTACAGCGAGGACGGAAGGGAGCAGGCGGGCATGGGCGCCGTCTTCGGGGACTACGACAACGACGGGGACCTGGACCTCTTCGTCACCAACTTCTCGGACGACAACAACACCCTCTACAGGAACGACGGGGACGGCTTCTTCACGGACGTCACTTTCCAGTCCGGCCTCGGGGCTCCGAGCCTCCCCTTCGTCTCCTGGGGGACGGAATTCCTTGACTACGACAACGACGGTTGGAAGGACCTCTTCGTGGCCACGGGGCACGTCTACCCCCAGGTGGACCAGTACAACTTCGGGATGACCTACGAGGAGCGCAACCAACTTTATCACAACAACCGCGACGGCACTTTCACCGAGGTGACCGAAGTGGCAGGACCTGGGATGCAGATAAAGAAGGTGAGCAGGGGGGCGACCTTCGGGGATTACGACAACGACGGCGACATAGATGTGCTGGTCTTAAACATGGGGGACCGCCCCACGCTCCTCCGCAACGAAGGTGGAAACAGGAACCACTGGATAAAGTTCCGCACGGTGGGGACGAGGAGCAACAGGGACGGGATAGGCGCACGCATATGGGTGACGGCTGGAGGCCTCACCCAGATGCGGGAGGTGTACATGGGTTCCAGCTTCCTCTGCGGGAACGACATAAGGGTACACTTCGGCCTTGGAAAGAACGACAAAGCAGATCTCGTCAGGATAAGGTGGCCGAGCGGGCTCGTAGAAGAGTTCAGGGATCTGAAGGCCGACAGGCTCTACATCCTGAAGGAAGGGGAGGGGATCTACAGGGTGGTCAAGTTCGGAAGGACCGTGTAGCTTACCTTATCGTAAGGGAATCCAGGATGCCGATGGGTTTCCCCCTCCTGTCGTAGAGTTGAAGCACCACCCTCTCGGCCCCGGGCGGTGGAGAGAAGCTGGCCTTAAGCACGAAAGTTTCGAGGGGTGAGACCTCGTAACTTCCAACTACACTTCTACCTTCCGTACCTTCGAAGATCACCTCCACCCTGCCGCTGTGGAAGACCCCGTACTCCCCCTCCAGGCCTCCCTCCACCCTGAGCTTCCGCCTTACGACCCCGGCCCTGTTCACCCTCAATATCGGCCCTCTGCACCTCGTCGCATACCAATCCTCGACGAAGGTGTAAGACCCGCCCGGTGCGAGCTTCACCAGAGGGCTTAGGACCTCCACCTCAACGTACGGCAGCCCGGAGGATGTGAACACCTCCACCGAAGCGCCGCTGTCGGGGTAGACCTCCCCGGGAAAGTGCTCGAAGGTCTTTATATAGGCGTATCCATCCCTCTCGTCCACGTAGCATATCCATCCCTCATCCGAATCCGCACCTATCTTCCCTCCGTGGCCGAGGTACTGCACGGCCGAGGTCCCCTCCGCAACCTTCGCCTTCCACTGGGGGTCCTCCTCCTCCCCCATCATCACGTAGTAACCCCTACCTCCGAACCTGCTGTCCTTTATCGGGAAGTAGACCCAGAAGCTTCCGTAGTCCTCCCTCCCCGGGTGGCACCCCACGACCTGGGTCACATCCCACACGCTCCACCTGACTACCTCCTTCCCGCAGTTCTCCATCGTCTGTTCGACCCTGACCCTGGTAGACCCACGGTAGATGGCTATGCGCCTTTTGAATCTCAGGCCCCTACATTTCCACCGGTCCAGGGTCTCGACCGGGCTTTCCAGGAAGACGACCGAGGAGTCTGGAGAATCCACGCAGACCTCGCACGAATACCTCCCGAAGTCCAGGTTCGGAGGGGGTGGCCATCCACC
>QNCW01000035.1 GCA_003645885.1 Candidatus Latescibacterota bacterium
ACGATCCCCATAGCCGTGGCCACGAACGCCCTTAGGGTTTCAGGAACTGGGTTCTTAGCGTATCACTTCGGGCAGGAGGCGGCGGAGGGGTTCTTCCACGAATTTTCGGGGCTTGTGGTCTTCGGGAGCGCCCTCGTGCTCCTGTTCTTGGAGGGGGCCCTTTTAAGGATAATAGGGAAGGGGCGAGGGAGTGGTCCTTTACCACTCAAAGCTCTGGACAACTAAGAAGCCTGCCTTCTGGGCCTCCTCCCTGAGCTTGGAGGTGGCGAAGTGGGTGACGACTATGGCTAAGACCTCGGCTTTGTATTCGTCCGCTACGAGGTCCACCTTCCTCTTTATCTTCCTGAGCTTGCTCCTGTCGTCGAGCCTGAGGACGGCCTCCCCCACGAGTAGGACCTCCCTTCCGTCCCTCTTTGCCTTGGCGAATAGGTTTATCTCCTCGCCCCTCAGTTCGAACCTGACGAGCCTGTCTAAGACCTCTATCCCGTACCTCTCCTTGAGGAAGGAGGGGAGGTTCCTGTATGCCTCGTTCTCCAAGGCGTAGGCAACGCTCCGGGAGAGCCCTCCCACCTGCTCCCTCAGCCTCCTCTGTCCTCTGGCCAGCTTCCTTATCTCCTCCTCAGTCCTCCTCTGGGCTTCTGCGAGTTGGTTTACCCTTTCTTCGGTCCGTCTTTGGGCTTCTGCGAGTTGGTTCAGCCTTTCCTCAGTCCTCTTCTGGGCCTCTGCGAGCTCCTGTACAGTGGCCTCTAGCCTGTTTAACCGTTCCTCAGTCCTCCTCTGGGCTTCTGCGAGCTGGTTTACCCTTTCTTCGGTCCGTCTTTGGGCTTCTGCGAGCTGGTTCAGCCTTTCCTCTGTCCTCCTCTGGGCCTCTGCAAGTTCCTGTACGGTGGCCTCTAACCTGTTTAACCGTTCCTCAGTCCTCCTCTGGGCTTCTGCGAGTTGGTTCAGCCTTTCCTCAGTCCTCTTCTGAGCTTCTACGAGTTCCTGTACGGTGGCCTCTAACCTCTCAAGTCTTTCTTCGGTCCGTCTTTGGGCTTCTGCGAGCTCCTTAACTATATCCCTCAGCTCCCTGAACTCGTCCTTAGTGACCGTGCGCTCGAACTCCTCCATCAAGGAGAGCAACAGGTCCCTAAGCTCGGGGGATACCCTTTCGAGCTTCCTCATGAAGGTAGCACTTACCGGCATGTCTCCTCCTTAGGTTCATGTGACTATAAAATACTGCGCTCAGGCCCACGTGTCAAGCCCCTTGACTTAAAGGGAAGGAGGATATACTTTCTAAGGCGGAGGTTCGCCGTGGAGAGGGCTGCCGACTTCTTGGAGGACGCCGAGGACTCGCTCGGCGCAGCTCGGGACCTCTTCGGGACCGGGAGGTGGGCCAAGGTCTGCTTCCACTGCCATCAGGCGGCAGAACTCGGCCTCAAGGCGGCGTTGAACGCCTTAGGATTGGAGAGGAGGGGGCACGACCTGAGCTACCTGTTGGAGGAGTTGGCCGGGTACGTAAGGGAGTTCGACGAACTCAGGGATGTAGCTAAGGTCCTGGACCAGTATTACATCCCTACAAGATATGCGAACGCCTTCTACCGGGGCTCAGCGATGCGGCACTACACACGGGAACAGGCTGAAAGGGCCCTGGAATATGCCGAGGAGATCCTAAGGAGGGTGAGGCAGGTTGTTGCCCAGGGAAAGGTTGAGGAGGGAAGCTGAGGGGCTGATATCCAGGTTCCTGGAGAGGATAAGACACCTGAGACCCAGGTGTGTCGTGCTCTTCGGCTCCTACGCCAGGGGCGACTTCACCGAGGGAAGCGACCTGGACCTCTGCGTGGTCGCAAGGGAGCTTCCGGAGGACGAGCTCGCCAGGCGCACCCTCTCGGGGTACTGTATCCCGAAGGTCAGGGCCGTGGGCTTCTTTCCCGACGAATTCATGAAGTTCCTGAGGGAACGTCGCTTCTTCGTGTACGATATAGTATCGGAGGGGATACCCGTGTACGACGACGGGTTCTTCGAAAAGGCCAGGGAAGTTTACTCCGAGTGTCTGGAGAAGTTCGGGATCGTCAGAGAACCTCAGGGCTGGAGGGTAGATGGATAGAAGGTTCTACATAGTCTGCGGGGTGCTCTTGGCTTCGGCCGTCTGGATAAGGTTCGTCTCTCACGGGGACGAGGTCCCCCTCAGGCGGGAGCTCGAGGAGTTCCCTTCCCGCATAGGGGAGTGGAGGGAGGTCTCAGAAGAGCTTTTCGGTGAGAGGGTCCTGAGGGTGCTCGGCGCGGACGACTACCTGAACAGGGGTTACGTACACCCTTCTGGTGCGAGCGTCTGGCTCTACATAGGGTACTACAGGAGCCAGCGCCAGGGGGACCTCATACACTCGCCCAAGCACTGCCTCCCTGGAAGCGGATGGCAGCCTTTAGTCTCCGATAGGATAACCGTTGATGTCCCCGGACGGGGCGAGGTGAGGATAAACAGGTACCTTATCCAGAAGGGTGACGAAAGGCAGCTCGTGCTCTACTGGTACCAGTCCAGGGGGAGGACGATAGCAAGCGAATACATGCGCAGGTTCTGGCTCGTCGTGGACGCTATGACCCGTCGCAGGACCGACGGAGCCCTCGTGGAGGTCTCCGCACCTGTGGAGGGCTCGGTCGAGGAGGTATTGGACCTCGAGCTCGACTTCGTGAGGAAGATCTTCCCCCTGCTTTCCGACTACCTTCCGGACTAGCAGCCCTTGTTGTCCTTCCTCCTGTCCTTCCCAGAGCGCCTGTCCGGGGCGTTGGGGTCCCTTATGGGCCTTCCCTCCACTATGAGGGCCTGATAGAGCTTCTCGAAGTCCCAGCTTAGCTTGTCCTTCCTTCTTTCTCCCTTTCTCCTTTCCATCTTTCTCCTCTCTTCACCCTGCCAGGGCCTGACATCTCCTCGGCACATCCTTACCTCCGGTAGCCCGAAAGTTCCTCGCTTTATCCCTAAAGTTTTTTAGTTTCCTGCCGATAAATAAAGGGCGAGGAGGCCTCGAAACTTAGGAGATATCATGTCCTACCTCGACGGAAAGTGTCCCAAGTGCGGTTCGGATCGGATATACGTTTGCCAGGTGTACGGCAGGAGGAGGACGAGGTTCCTCAGGTGCAGGGCGTGCGGTTACAGGTTCTCCGAGAGGAGGGGGACGCCGATATTCAACCTCAAGACGGACGAGGCCAAGATAGCTAAGGCCATCAGGTACATAGCCGAAGGCCACAGCATCCGCTCCACGGCCAGAAAGCTCGGTATGGACAAGAACACCCTCTGCAGGATCCTGGAAAGGATGAGGCCCGAGGGGAGGACGGCCGAATACCTCACGAGGGTCCTGAGGATAGACGAGGAGACCCTGGAGAAGCTCTGGAAGGCCATGGAGAGGAGGAAGAGGTCCTTCTACGTTCCTCATACAACCTCCGCAGAAGAAAAGGGGAGGTCCTCCACTTTCGTGTCCGGGGCTCATCTCCTGTAGGTTTCGAGGTCTATGTTGTGCTTCTTCAGGAGGTCGTGAAGGGTCGCCCTGCTTATGCCAAGTTCCCTGGCGGACCTGCTTATGTTCCCGCCGGTGCGCTCGAGGGCCTCCCGTATCATCTCCCTTTCGAGCCTGTCCTTAGCCTCCCTGAGGGTCATCCTTGGGCCTCCGGCCAGGCCCAGGTCCGAGGAGGATATGACGGAGTTCTCGGTCATTATAACCGCCTTCCTCACCCTGTTCTCAAGCTCCCTGACGTTTCCGGGCCAGGTGTAGGACCTCATGGCCTGGAGGGCATCCTTGGTGAACCCCTTGATGTCCTTCCCGACCTCGGAGGAGAACCTGTTGAGGAAGTAGTTGGCCAAAAGCATTATGTCCTCCCCCCTCTCCCTCAGGGGCGGAAGCTCTATGGTCACGACGCTCAGCCTGTAGTAGAGGTCCTCCCTGAACGCTCCCTCGAGCATCCTTTCCTTCAGGTCCCTGTTCGTGGCGGCTATTATCCTTACATCGACCTTTACGGGCTTGCCCCCTCCTATCCTGTCTATCTCCTTCTCCTGAATGAACCTGAGGAGTTTAACCTGTAGGGCTGGGGGAAGCTCACCCACCTCGTCCAGGAATATCGTCCCTCCGTCCGCAAGCTCTATCTTTCCCTTCTGGGTCCTGTAGGCCCCTGTGAAGGAACCCCTCTCGTGGCCGAAAAGCTCGCTTTCTAATAGGTTCTCGGGTATGGCGCCGCAGTTCACGACCACGAAGGGACCCTCCTTCCTTAAGCTCCTGAAGTGGATGGCCCTTGCCACTAGCTCCTTTCCCGTGCCGCTCTCCCCCGTGACGAGGACGGTAGCGTCGGTCGTGGCCACCTTACCTATGGCCTCGAACACCTCCAACATCTTTGGGCAGGTCCCTATCATCTCCTCGAAGGGCTCCTGGCCGAGCCTCCTGAGGAGCCTGTTCTCCCTTTCGAGCTTCTGTATGTTCAGGGTCCTCTTTATCACCACCTTAAGTTCGTCCACATCTACGGGCTTCCTGTAGTAGTCGCACGCCCCCATCTCTATGGCTTCCAAGGCTACTTCTTTGTCGTCTATGCCCGTCATCACGATGGCCTTGGTGTCGGGATGTTCCTCGGCTATCTTCGCCAGGACCTCCAGCCCCTCCCTTCCACCTTCCGAAAGGGCCACGTCCAATATGGCTATGTCGGGCCTGCCCTCCTCCAACAACTTCAAGGCAGTCTCGGCATCCCCTGCGAGCAGGACCTCGTACTCCTTGGAGAGCGCCCACTTGAGCTGTAGGAGGGTTCCCCTGTCGTCGTCAACTACGAGTATCCTGTCCATCGGCCTTGGGAAGCTTTACGGTGAAGGTCGTGCCACGGCCTTCGGCGCTTTCCACATCCACCTTCCCGCCGTGGGAGTCCACTATCTCCTTCACCTGATACAGCCCTATCCCGAGACCTCCCTCCTTGGTGGTCTGGAAGGGCTTGAACAACCTCTTCTCCATGAACTCCTTGGACATGCCACTTCCGTCGTCGGATATGGTCAGGGAGACGAAGTTTCCGTCCTCGAAAGTCCTTATCTCTATGCTGCCCTCCCTGCCCACGGCATCTAAGGCGTTCGACAGGATGTTCTGGACCACGGTCTCCACCTGTTCCCTGGCCACGGATACCGGAGGGACCTTACCGAGCTCCACCTTTATCCACACCCCGTTCGAGGATGAGGGGACGGTCCTTTCCACCACGGCCTTGACCGCCTCGTTGATGTCGCAGGTGCCCACGGTGGGCCCCTTCGACATCCCTGAGATCCTGTACATGAGCCTCTTCATCTTGGCCACGGTGTCAGATATGGTGGCCAGGGCGTCCATCTGGAACTGGGGGTCGGAGAAGTTCTCCCTGGCGTTCTCCACGAGCATGGAGAGCATGGAGACCGAACTTTTGAGGTCGTGCACCACGAAGGAGGAAAGCTTGTAGAGGGATTCGAGCCCCTTGGAAACGGCGAGCCTCTCTGCGAGCCTTGCGTTGTTTATGGCCACGGCCGCCTGGTGTGAGAAGGTCCTGAGGAACACAAAGTCGTCCCCGTAGTACTTCCTTCCGGAGGCCTTCTTCCCCAACGCCAATATCCCTATGAGCCCCTCCTTGGTTGAGAGAGGGACGAAGACCTCGAGCTCCGACAGGACCTCCCCGTCCTCCAGGTCCTCCACGGGCAGGTCGGACGCCCTCATCACGTCGCCAGCCCTTAAGGCCTCCACGAAGCTGCTGCTCCCCTCCACGGATACCTCGCACTCCGGAACCCCCTTGGTCCTCACCGAGCGGAACCTTCCGGACTCCTCGAGCAATAAAACCGCCTTTTCTGCCCCCACGGCCTCGCAGGCGAAGTCCATAACCACATCTAAAGTCTCCTCTAAGCCTATTATGGAACTTATTCTTCTACTGAACTCCGCCCATTCCCGCCTGTAGTCGTGCACGTACCTGTAGAAGTGCCTGTCCACGAACTCCTTTATCTCCCTCCTCGTCCTCTCGCTCGTGGCAACCATGAGCGCTACGAACGTGCCCCAGAACATGACGGCCGAAGCGAACACCCTCCCGTAGTGGCCCCCGAACCCGTATATGAACCCTCCGAATACTCCCATCGTAAGTAGGAAGGCCCCGGCCAGAAGGAAGGTGAGGGAGGAATACACCACCTGCCTGCTCACGGCTACCGTGCTCTCCAGGAGGTTGTACCTGACTATGGCATATCCTGCTAGCAGTGAGGTGCAAAACATGGCTACGGAGCATCCTTCCAAGGACGACATCTCCACGTACCTGAAGAGCAGGGCCTTTCCGCCTGCATATAGGTAGATCACTGCGGCACCTACAGAGGCGAAGGTTGTAAGCTTGAGCCTCCTTTTGCCTTCCTTGAACGTCGCCTCTAAGTTAAAGAGCACGAGGACCATCGAAACTATCGCGAACGCACATAAGTAGACGCCCGCAGGGCCTAAGTAGATCGCCCATCCGCCGTCCGACCTTGAGGTCCCGGAGATGAGCAGGGAGGTGGGCACGAGGAGGAAGGCTAAGGATGTAACCCCCATGGCAGAGAGGGGGAGCTTCCACTTGGAGAGCCATTCTTTGTAGTTCCTCCTGGCGAACACTAAGCTGAAGGCGGTCCATAGGGTTGGGGCAAGACAGGTCCCGGCGAGGGCCACGTGCAGCCAGGGGGACGGTGAGGTGGACCTCTGGAGCATAAATATGCCGAACTGGACCGCGGCAAGACAGAAGGACGCTAAGGAGAAGAGTACGTTGGGAAGGGCCCTCGAGCTTACGAGCACGTATAGGCCCAGAAGCAGAAGCGTCGCCGAGCTTGCCAACGTGATGAGGGACTGCACGTGCACAGGAGGATCCTCCGGATGGTGGTCACCTGGGGTTCCTGCAAATATCGTGCCGGGAGGAGGGATTTAGGTGGGATTAAGTTGAAGGATGTAAATAACTTAAAGAGGCATATCTTGGAGACCCCCGTCCCCGGGGCGGACCATGTCGGAAATTAGACACAAACGTCCAATTTCGCACGAAAATCAATCTGGCCTCCTCAGCCCGTACTTGTTTATCTTGCTGTACAGGGTGGTCCTGCTTATCTGAAGTATCCTGGCGGCCCTGGCTAAGTTCCAGTTCGCCTCCTCCAGAACTTCGGATATTAGGCTCTTCTCCCTCTCGTACAGTGACTTTGAGGAGTTGAAGGTTCCCGTCCTCCTCCCGCCGTCGCCCGAGATGGGGGATTGGTCGAGGTTCAGCACGTCGGGGGTGATGACCTCCCCCTTGGCGAAGACCACGGCCCTTTCTATGGTGTTCTCCAGCTCCCTGACGTTTCCGGGCCAGTCGTAGTCCATGAGGAGTTCCATGGCCTTCTTGGAGATCTTCTTTATCTTCTTGTTCATCTCCAAGGAGTACTTCTTAAGGAACTCCTTGGCTAAGAGAGGTATGTCCTCCTTCCTCTCCCTCAAGGGGGGCACGAATATAGGCACGACGTTCAGCCTGTAGAAGAGGTCCTCCCTGAACCTTCCCTGCCTGACCTCCTCCCAGAGGTCCTTGTTGGTCGCAGAGATTATCCTCACGTCCACCTTTATGGTCTCGGTACCTCCCACCCTCTCGAACTCGTGCTCCTGTAGGACCCTGAGGAGCTTTACCTGGACCTCCGGGGGTATCTCCCCGACCTCGTCCAAAAATAGGGTCCCGCCGTCCGCCACCTCGAACCTTCCCTTCCTCCTGGTGTACGCCCCGGTGAACGATCCCTTCTCGTGTCCGAAGAGTTCGGTCTCTATGAGGTTCTGGGAGAGGGCCGCACAGCTTACCTTCACGAAGCGTCTGTCCCTTCTGGGGCTGTTGTAGTGTATGGCGTGGGCTATGAGCTCCTTGCCGGTCCCGCTCTCCCCGTATATCAGGACGTTGGCGTTGGTGGGAGCGACCTTCCTTATGACCTGGTATATCCTCTGCATCTTCTCGCTTCTTCCCACTATGTTCTCGAACCTGTACTCCCTTCCCAGCTCCTCCTTCAGGTATAAGTTCTCCCTTACGAGGGCCTGATGTTCGAATATCTTCTTGGCAGTAAGCAGGACCTTTTCTGGCTCGAAGGGCTTGACTATGTAGTCCCACGCCCCCTTCTTCATCGCCTCCACGGCGCTCTCTATGGAGCCGTAGGCCGTGAAGACCACGACCTCGGTGTCCGGGGACATCTCCTTTATCCTCTCCAAAAGCTCTATCCCGTCCATCCCGGGCATCTTAAGGTCGGTGAAGACTATGTCCATCTCCGTCTTCTCCATATGCCTGAGGGCCTCCTCCCCGCTCCTTGCGACCTCCACCTCCCAGCCCTGACCCCTCAGAACGTCCGAGAGGGCCCTGAGCATGTTCTCCTCGTCGTCCACTATAAGTATCCTTCCGGCCATATCAACCTCCGCAGGGCAGGCTCAGGGTGAAGGTCGTCCCCTTTCCTTCCTCGCTTTCGGCTTCTATGATCCCCTTGTACCTCTGAAGTATGGAATAAGTTATGGCGAGACCGAGTCCCACCCCCTTTCCCGCTCGTTTGGTAGTGAAGAAGGGATTATATATGTGGGCCATGTTCTCCTCAGGTATGCCGCAGCCAGTATCGCTCACCCTTACTATCCCCCTTTCGCCCTCCTTCTCCACGCATATGCTCAGTTCGCCGCCGTCCTCCATGGCCTCCACGGCGTTCGTGATCACGTTTATAAGTGCTTGCCTTACGTCGTCCATATCGGCCATCACCTTCACGTCCCCTTTGTACTCCTTGCGCACCTTGATGGAGGGTGGTACGTCCTTGATCACCCTCTTCAGGGCCTCCTCCACGACCTCCCTCAGGTCCACGGATTTAGCAGGGGAGGCGGGCCTTCTGGAGAAGTCCAGCAGGCTCGTTATTATCTTCTGCGAACGCCTTATCTCCTGTCCTATTATCTCTAAATGTTCCTTTATCTTGGGATCACCATCTTTAATGTGCGTCCTTACGTAGTACAAGCTCGTGTTCATTATGCCCAGCGGGTTCCTTAGCTCGTGCGCAACCCCGGCCGCGAACTGTCCGAGCGCCGCCATCTTCTGGGCCTGCAGGAGCTGCTGCTGGAGCCTGTCCCTTTCCCTGAGGTCCTTCAGGATCAGGAGCAGGCCCTCCGGGTCGCTGTCGTCGCTTTTGATCAGGGAAAGCGTGCCCGAAAGGGGCACTTCCTTTCCGTCCTTATGGAGCAGGGGAAGGTCCAAGTTCCCAAGTGACCCGTCCTCCATCACCTTAACACAGAGCCTGCCGAACTCCTCCCTCCTTCCCTCCGGAAGGAGCATATCCACGGACCTTCCGATCACCTCTTCGGCGGCGTAGCCCGTGAGCTTCTCGGCAGCCGGGTTGAATATGACCACCGTCTTGGACATGTCGGTGGATATTATGACGTCGGCAGAACTCTTCAGAAGGCTGGAGGTGTACCTATATGCCCTCTCCAGGTCCTTCATGAGCCTCCGTTTCTCGAGGGCGTTCTTCACTATCTTAGTTATCTGGGTGGCTTCGAAGGGCTTGAGAACGTAATCGTACGCCCTGTAGCGGACGGCCTCTATGGCCGAGTCCAGGGAACCGTACCCCGTCACTATTATCACCTCTACGGGCTTGCCGAGGTCACATATGCTCCTGAGCACATCTAAGCCGGACATACCTGGCATGTTTAGGTCCAAGAGCACCACATCGTAATCGTTCTCCTCGAGCTTCCTTATGGCCTCGTAACCGTCGCTGGCCGTATCCGAACTTATCATCTCCCTTTCCAATATCTCGCATAGTATCCTGCGTATGGGCTCCTCGTCGTCCACTACCAGAACCTTAGCATGTTCCATCGCACCTCCCGGGTGTGATCTGCCTTGGATTTCTGCAATTTCCGTGCCACGTTCCTAAAGATGCGAACCGAGGTGGCATCCCACCCCGCAGAGTGTTCAGAATACGACAGTATCCGTAAGGGTCACCGGGACCGGGGGTTGGGTGTATGAGATTTGTAGTAAAGTAAAATTTTTCAATAACTAACGCTCATAAAATATGCCAAAGGCTGAGGGATGTCAATAGGAAAATTTTTCCACCTGTCCTCATGCCGAAGCTCCTACTCCTGTATAAAGAACTATAAATCCCTTGACAAGGACCATCTTAGCTGATATATTTTCGGACGTCGGAAAAGGGAACAAGGAGGTATAAGATGAAGCTCAAATTATCGTTCGCTCTCCTGTCCTTGGTCTTAGCTGCCTCAGCACAAGGGACGGTGATAATCACGGAGGTGTTCTACGATGCGCCTGAGCCTGAAAGTAAGAAGGAATGGATAGAACTCTACAACCCCTCGTCCGAGCCTGTCGACATCGGGGGTTACACCATCGAGGACAATCAGTATACTTACACTATATCCTCGTACACTATGGCACCGGGACAGACCATCATCTGTGCAAGAGATAGCACCGGATTCTATAACCTATATGGTTTCTACCCTGAGTTCGGCGACCTCAACCTACCCTTAGGAAATTCGGGTGATTACCTGATACTGAGGGATCCCACCGGTGTCCAGATAGATATGGTAGCGTGGGAGGGAGGGTATAAAGGAAGCCATCCGGAGTGGAAGGAGATATATGCCGAAGAAAAATCTATACAGAGGAAGTCCTTAGCTCAAGGGCCCAGTGCATGGCTCAGCGACCGGAAGCCCAATCCCAAGGACCCGTCCCCCATACCGGAGCCCGGGACTTTGATCCTCTTGGGTTCAGGTTTAGCTGGTTTTGCTGGACTCATCGGGTGCCGCAGGGCCCGACGGTGAGGGCTATGATCCTTGGATGAAGGAATTCGGCCTGTTCGATATAGAAAGCACGGGCGTATCCGGCGAATATAGAACTACCCTGTCCTTCCCGGCGATCTTCGCCTGGTACATGGCCTGATCGGCCTTCTCTAAAAGCTCTATTCCCCTTTCGGCGTCGTCGGGGTACGCTGCGACCCCGAGGCTCACGGTCAGCCTCTTCGGTTGATCGTCCTTATCCATAAACTTATGGTTCCTTATAGCCTCCCTTATCCTCTCCACTATGTGCTCAGCTATCTCCTTGGAGGTCTCTGGAAATACGATTGCGAACTCGTCGCCCCCGAGCCTGAAGACCATGTCCGTCCTTCTGGTGAACCCCTTCAGCATATCAGCTATGTCCTTGAGCACCCTATCTCCCAATATGTGCCCGTTGGTATCGTTGTAGAGCTTGAAGTCGTCCACGTCTATCACCGTCACACACAGAGGATGGGAGTACCGCCTCGACCTCTGTATCTCGTCCTCCAACCTTTCCATAAAGTACCTTCTGTTGTATAGCCCCGTAAGCTCGTCCGTGATCGCCAGGAACTCCTGTTTCTTGAGTTCCTGGTAGTACGAGGTCCTCTCTATGGCCAAGGCAGCATAACGGGCGAAGTCCGTCAGGATACCAAGGTCCTCCCAGGTGAAGGGCCCTCCGTCCAATTTGTCAGTGACGTTCAGCACGCCGAAGTTCCCGTTCCCGAGCTTCATGGGGATGCTTACGAACGACCTGGTCTCGTATCCCCTATGGCCCGAGCTTGTGAATATCGTGACAGCCTCTATGTCTCTTACTAATATGGGCTTACCGTACATCACAACGTAGTGCGTCACGGACCCCTTCTTTACGAACCTCAGGCGTTCGGATATCTCCTGGGGGACCCCGCCCACAGCCTTAACCACGATCGTGTCCTCGGGCATACGTTCCACCACCATGGCAGAGGCCCTCTTGGCCCCGGCGAGTTCCTTGGACTTTTGGGACATGATGTTCAGGAGTTTCCCTATGTCCCTTATATCGTTCATCTCCCTGACCATGTCCAGCATCGTCGAAACCTTCCTCACGTCCTTAGCTATCGCATCAAGCGTTTCGCATATCTCCACATCCTTCAACAGAAGGGTCATAAAGTTGCATATTAAGGAGGTGGTGGATATGTCCTTGCTGCTCCAGTCGCGGTTGAAGGCTAAGAATGCTCCCTCCAAGCGACCCCCGGACAGGAGTGGGAAGGCCGCTATCGACCTTACCTCCTCTCCGAAGCCTAACTGGGCTATCTGCGTTGGGTCCGAAATTACTAACGGTCCGGACGTCCTCTTCAGGAACCCCATGATCCCGTCGTCCATGCCACATTCATATCCCTTTCCCGTCTCGCTCCCAAGAGAGCATATCGTCATGAACCTCGGACGGTGGGTGTGTCTGACCAGGAGGGCACACTCCTTCACATCGAGGAGCATGCCGACGATACGGAGGAGGGCTGGTACGGACTTCATGGAAGGTTCTTCACCTATCTCAAAGAATATATCGAACTTGGGTATATAGGTCCTCAGAAGTTCCGGATGGATGTACCCTGCTGCGAGGTTAGCTGCCATAAGCTCGAAAGTATCGGTTATCAGCTTGAGCCTCTCGGCGGTGTGTAGCTTCAGAGCCTCTATGGTCTCCAAAGCTTGCATGAGCGGTCGTTCGGTATGTTTAGAAAGCATGTTATATGTCCTATTCTGGGGTGGCCGTCACTTCGTTACTTCCGGAATAAAGTCCCCCTTCGTCGAAGACGAAAACTCTGTAGTAATACGTCTTGCCGGATTTTACCGATCTATCCTCAAAGGACACCGCAGCGTCGGACTGTATAGTAGCTACGAGCGTAGAGGAAGTCGTCACTCCAGGACCTTCACTTCTGAAGAGTTTGTAATATGCAAAGTCCTCTTCCGTGCTTCTGGACCAGCTCAGGGTCACGCTGTTGGAATCCTCTTTTACCACGCTTAAAGTTACGGGACTCGGCCTTCCGTTCATCGTGGTGGCGCTTTGGACGTTGCTTCCCTTGGAGAGTCCTCCGGTATCTAAGACGTAGACACGGTAATAATACTTCGTGTTCTCCTGTAGGCCTGTATCTATGTAGACCGTATCCTCCGGGTCCTCTACCGTACGGACGAGGGTGGAGGAAAGGTCCACGGGCAGGGAGGTGGACCTATATATCTTGTACGAGCTGAAGTCGTGCTCCCTACTTTCGGTCCAGGTTACCCTTAGGCTGGTATCGGACAGGACTGCCACCGGCTTCAGCCAGACCGCCGAAGGTTCTTCGTTCTCGGTTGTGGCGCTTACCTCGTTACTTCTGCTGAAGTTACCACCTTTATCGAATACGTAGATTCTGTAATAATATGAGGTGTTCTCCTGGAGGCCTTCGTCGTCGTAAAAGGTGATCTCCTTCGAACTTATAGTAGCCACCAGTTCGTCGGAAGTGTTAACTCCCGGGGACTCGGACCTGTAGAGCTTGTAGGCGAAGAAGTCGGTGGCGTCGCTTTCGGACCATGTGATCGTCATGCCCGTGGAGCTTATGGAGGATGGGGAATACAAAGTGACGGGGGCTGGAGGCTCGTCCTTCGTCCTACCTTGGACTATGTTGCTGGCAGTTCGTAGTCCTTCGGTATCGTAGACATAAACAACATAATAGTAGACCGTATTCTCCTCCAGCCCTGTGTCGGTGTAGGAGGTGTTCGTCTTGGATGTTATCGTAGTTATCAAGGTAGAAGTATCGCTCACGGTAGATTCCTTGGACCTAAAGATCTTGTAATATGCGAAATCTTCTTCGTGACTCTGGGTCCAGGAAAGCTGGAGCGAGGAAGTTGTGGGGTTAAAGGGAGTAGAAAGGACGACAGGTTCCGGAGGTTCGTTCGCCTTTGTGCTTCCGGACACCTCGTTGCTTCCTGCGCATAGGCCAGAGGCATCATACACGTAGATCCTGTAGTAGTATGTCTTTCCTTCCTCAAGGCCTGTGTCCTCGTATGATGTTGTATTCTTGTCAGTGATCGTGGCGACGAGTGTGCTTGTGGAATCTACCCCTGGCTCCTCGGACCTG
>QNCW01000036.1 GCA_003645885.1 Candidatus Latescibacterota bacterium
ACGCCTTCCCAGGTCTCCCCAGTGGCATATGTGGGCGGTTCATCGGCCGAACACAGTGGCGGGGCCGCGCCGGATTCTCACCGGCTTCCCTATTCTCCCCTTCCGGGGCACCTGGCCCGTATGAAGGACTTGTCCTACATCTCACCTCTAAAGATACCAAAACGTTCCCTCCCTGTCAAGGGCCTCGAAACTTTCAACTCCCTTACGAGCGGGATGGGGAATTTTGGGCAAAAAGCTTGACATTTTCAGAAGCTTCTATTATTTTTACCTTCGTTCCCCCGTCGGGGAAGGATCGTGGAGGCTCCCAAACAAAGGAGGTGCGCCTTGAGGAGTAAGCTATGCATATGGGGTCTGGCCGTCGCAGTGGCCTTGGGAGGGGCCGCAGGATGCGCAAGGCATCCCTCCCAGGAGGAGTTGAACCGCCTGGAGGAGGCCAGAAAGGCGGCGGCCCTGGCCGAGAAGGAGCTCGAGGCCAAGAAGAAGGAGAAGGCTTCCTTAGAGGCGAAGGTATCCAAGAAGAGGGAAGAGTTGAGGAAACTTGAAGCGAAGAGGGACGCTGTAAAGGCGAAACTGGGGGGCAAGTAACCGAGGAGGCGAAATGCGCTGGGGATACATCTGGGCGACCGTCCTCCTCTTGGGGCTCTCCTCTCCGCTCCAGGCGGCCCAAAGGAAGATGACCTACGAGGAATACAGGGCGGAGCTGGAACGGGCCCTCAAGAGGGAGAGCGAGGCCAAGGCAGCTATAGCTGAGCTCGAAAAGGAGATAAAGGCGCTCAAGGAGGAGCTCAGAAGGCTGGAGGAGCGCATAGCCGCCGTGAAGGAGGAGATCTACTCCCTTATAGGCACCGACGAGCAGGGGGTGAGGGCCTTCCAGGCCCAGGTGGAGGAGATAGGTAAGGAGGTGGACGCCCTGAAGGGCCTCTCTCCCGACGACCTGTTCTGGAAGAAAAAGGAGCTTAAGGAGATAAAGAAGCGGCTTGAAGAACTCAGGGGGAGCAGGATAGCGGCCCTCCCCGAGATAGACGAGAGGCTGACCGCCTTGGAGGGGGCCCTGGCGCAGATATGGGCCAAGGTGCCGGAGCTTCCTTCTCCTGGACATTACACCGTGCTCAAGGGGGACTGTCTCTGGAACATAGCAAAGAAGAAGGAGGTATACGGCGACCCTTACATGTGGCCGAGGATATACCTGGCCAACGACCAGATAACGAACCCGGACCTCATATACCCGGGTTGGGAGCTTACGATCCCGAGGGGGGTGAAGGAGAACCAGCACCTCGTGGTCTTCGGGGAGTGGCTGTCCAAGATAGCCGGGTACGAGGAGGTCTACGGCGATCCGTCCAAGTGGCCCAAGATATACGAGGCCAACAGGGACCAGATACTGGACCCCAACCTGATCTACCCTGCGCAGGTACTGGAGATACCAAGGGATTAGATGGAGGAGGAAGCGGAAGATCCCGAAGCTCTTGGCCCCTTTCGGGGGTCAAGGGCTTCTCTTATGTTCCGATCCGGACGATGGAGGATAAGGTCCAGAAGCGCATATCGGTGGCAGGCGTAGATCCCCTCCTGCTCTACGGGAGGAGGGACGCACATCTGACCGCCATAGAGCGGAAGTTCTCGGTTAAGGTGGTGGCGAGGGGGGAGGAGGTCATGTTGGAGGGGGAGCCGGACAGCGTTGAGCAGGCCGCCAACCTCTTAGAGAAGCTGAAGGGTCTGATAGAGAGGGGGACGAGGCTGGACGAGGCTGACGTAAGTTTCGCCCTGGACTTCCTTTCGGAGGAGGGGAAGCTCCCCCCGCCCGAGGTCGTGCTCTCCACCCACAGGGGGCCCATCCGCCCTCGTTCGGTGGGCCAGTACCTCTACATCCAGGCCATCCGTTCGTACGACGTGGTGTTCGGGATAGGACCGGCGGGCACGGGTAAGACTTTCTTAGCCGTCGCCATGGCGGTGGCAGCCCTGAAGGAGAGGAAGGTCTCAAAGATAGTGCTCAGCAGGCCGGCGGTGGAGGCCGGCGAGAGCCTGGGGTTCCTGCCAGGTGACCTCCTGGAGAAGGTGGACCCGTACTTAAGGCCCCTGTACGACGCCCTGGAGGACATGCTCCCCCCCGACAAGCTCAAGGCCCTGTTGGAGAGCCGCACCATAGAGGTCATCCCCTTGGCGTACATGAGGGGAAGGACCCTCAACAGCGCCTTCGCAATATTGGACGAGGCCCAGAACACCCTGCCCGTCCAGATGAAGATGTTCCTCACTAGGCTCGGGATAGGTTCCAAGGCCGTGATCACCGGAGACGTAACCCAGATAGACCTCCCCGACCCCGGAGCCTCGGGCCTCGTCCAGATACAGAAGATATTGGCGGGGGTCGAGGGGGTGAAGTTCGTGTACCTTTCGGAGCAGGACGTCGTACGCCACAAACTGGTAAGGGACATAATAAGGGCCTACGACAGGTTCAAGGGGGAGGCCACGGGATGAAAGAAGCCTACCTAAGAGGTGAGGTCCTATGAGCCCGGGGAGGGTCAAAAAACCTCCTCCCAAGCTCAGGAAGGTAGGAGGAAGGTGGGTCAGGGCGGGGATCTGGGTGGGGAGCGTGGCGCTGCTCACCGCCCTCTCCCCCCTCCCAAGATCCCACGAGTTCTCCGACCTAAAGCCTGGCATGGTGAGCGACAGGGAGATATTGGCCCCCTTCACGTTCTTCGTGAGGAAGACCAAGGAGGAATTGAAGAGGGACAGGGAGAAGGCCCGCTCGGCCGTCCCCCCCCTCCTCAGGTACCATCGGGATGTAGGAGGGAAGGAGCTGAAACGTTTGGAGGACTTCTGGAAACTGGCCGCACGTGCAAGGAGGGATTCCGCAGCCCTCCTTTCGCTTAGAGACTATCCCCTCCAGGAGGAGACCCTCAGGAAGCTCGTCCTGACGAGCCGAAGGCCCAGGACGTGGAGGAGGTTCGTGAGGGCCTGCACCGAAGTCCTCAGGGACTTCTACGGAAGGGGCTTTTTGGAGGATAAGTCCAAGGTCCCACCCTGTTCCACCGGGAAGGTCATTATAGCCTACGAGGGGGGGGAAAGGGAGGTACCCCTGGAGGACATATGGGACCTCAAGGGACTGAGGGAGAGGCTCCTCTCAGAGCTGCGGGCCAGGCTCCCTTCCGAGGACCTCGCCCTCTTGGGATATGAGGTCCTGACAGCGTTCCTCTCCCCTAACCTTTCCCTGGACGAGGTCGAGACCGAGCGCCGCAGGGAGGAGGCGGCCGGCAAGGTGGGTATATATAAGAGGTTGATACCTAAGGGATATCGTATAATAGGCAAACATGAGCTCGTGACCGAGGAGCACATAGAGATACTGAGGTCCCTGGCACAGGAGAAGATGAAGAGGAGCATGGAACTGGGGGCCTGGCCGAGGGTGCGCACCATGGCAAGTTGGGCTGTCCTGAATTCCGCCTTCTACTTCCTGGTTATGGGTTACCTCCTCCTCTTCAGGAGGAACATCTTCAGGAGGAACGGGAACATCCTCCTGCTCTCCATACTGTTCCTCGTCCCTGCGGGTACGGCCTCGTACCTGAGGACCATGCCCGAGCCCTTCTTCCTCCTCCTTCCCCTGCCCCTCTCCTCGATGTTGGCTACCGTGCTCTTCGATGTAGGGGTGGGGTTCGTGATGACGGCGTCGGGGGCGCTCCTCTCCGGGCAGTTCCTGGGGAACCTCGGGATGGCCGTGCTTTCGGTCTTGGCCGGGACTGTCGCCGTCGCCTCCGTGCGCCAGGTCCGCCACAGGAGGCAGTTCTACGGGGCCCTCGGAGTCCTGCCGTCGGTGTACTTAATAGGTGTGCCGGTGCTTTCCTCGGTACATCTTCTGGAGATGGGGCCCCTGGGCAAAGCTATGACCTTGGGAGCACTGAGCGGCATCTCCTTCCCCGTGCTCACCATAGGTCTCCTGCCCATATTCGAGACCCTTTTCGGCATAACCACGAACATAACCCTCGTGGAGCTTTCCGACCTTAACCATCCCCTCCTGAGGGAGCTCGCCGTCAGGGCGCCGGGGACCTACAACCACACCATAATCGTGAGCATACTGGCCGAGACGGCCGCCGAGGCCGTGGGAGCCAACTCCCTCCTTGCGAGGGTAGGGGCGTACTACCATGACATAGGCAAGATGAGGAAGCCCGAATACTTCATAGAGAACCAGATGGGGACCCCCAACCCCCACGACAGGCTCAGCCCGACAATGAGCGCCCTGATCCTCGCAGCACATGTCAAAGACGGCCTGGAGCTCGCCAGGGAGCACGGCCTTCCCAAGGCCGTACAGGACTTCATCCCTCAACATCACGGAACCTCCATCATGGAGTACTTCTACGACAAGGCCAAGAAGCAGATGGGGGACGTCTCCGAGGCGAACTTCAGGTATCCCGGCCCGATACCTCAGAACAAGGAGGCTGCCATCGTCATGCTCGCTGATTCCGTAGAGTCCGCCGTGCGCTCCCTGGGGGAGAGGACGCCGGCCAGGGTCAGGGGGATGATAAGGGAGGTCACAAGAAAGAAGCTCGAAGACGGCCAGTTGGACGGAAGCGACCTCACCCTCAGGGACCTCAGGAGGATAGAGGAGAGCTTCCTGCCCGTGCTTATGGGGGTGTTCCATCCCAGGGTGGCCTATCCCGAAAGGAGGGAGGGTGCTGGAGTTCGTGTGGGGGACGGAGGGACCCAAGGTTGAGCTGGAGGGGCTGCGGGAGGTCGGGGGGATGATAGTGGAGAAGTACGGCCTCGGCGATGTGACGGTGATATTCGTGGACGATGCCCGCATCACAAAGCTCAACAGGGAGTTCTTGGGCAGGGACTTTCCCACCGACGTCCTCGCCTTCGACCTCAGGGACCCTTCCCCCGAGGGGCCCTCGGGGGAGGTATACGTTTGCCTGGAAAGGGCCGAGGAACAGGCCCAGGAGTTCGGAGTCCCCTACGAGGAGGAGGTCGCAAGGCTCGTGTTCCACGGGCTCCTACACCTCGCAGGGTTCGAGGATGCGACCCCGGAGGACAGGAGGAGGATGGAGGCGGAAGTCGAAAGGTACCTGAGCGTATGGAGGAAGCATGCCCTGGAAGGTTGAGGTCAGGTACAGGCAGGGGATCTACGACGCTGAGGCGCACTCCAAGGCCGGGGAGATGAGGGAGGCCGGGGTGAAAGTGGAACGTGTTGAGATAATATGGGTCTACCGTTTGGACGGGAAGATGGGGCCCGACGAGGCCGGTAGGATAGCCCGGGAGCTGCTCGCCGACCCTGTGACCCAGGAGTACAGGGTGGGGAAGGACGCACCGGAGCTTTGGGAGACGCCCGAGGGGGCCCTGAGCGTGGAGGTCGCCTACAACCCCGGGGTCATGGACCCTGCGGAGGGTAGCATAAAGAAGGCCATTGGGGATATGGGGATATGTGTAGATACAGTACGCACGGCCAAGAGGTACATACTCTGGGGTGCGTCCGAGGAGGACCTGGACCTCCTCGCAGACGGGGTCCTGGCCAACCCCCTTATCCAGCACTTGGTCGTGGGAGGCGAAGCCCTCCGTCCTCCCGAGGAACCGTGGAAGTTCGAGAGGACCGAGGTCCCCATAAGGGAGGCATCGGACGAGGAACTTATGAAGATAAGCAAGGAGAGGCTCCTCTCCCTGAGCCTGGAGGAGATGAGGGCCATCAGGGAACACTTCAGGAGGACGGGCAGGGAGCCCACGGACGTCGAACTTGAGACCTTAGCACAGACTTGGTCGGAACACTGCGTGCACAAGACCTTCAAGGGGAGGATAATCTACGAGGGAAGGAAGATAGAAAACCTGCTTAAAAGCACCATCATGAAGGTCACCGAGGAACTGGCCAAGCCCTGGTGTCTTTCGGTCTTCGTGGACAACGCTGGCGTCATCGCCTTCGACGAGGACTGGGCCGTATGCTTCAAGGTCGAGACCCACAACCACCCCTCCGCCTTGGAGCCCTACGGTGGGGCAGGGACGGGGATAGGAGGGGTCATAAGGGACGTGCTCGGCACGGGGCTCGGGGCCAAGCCCATACTCAACACCGACGTCTTCTGCTTCGGCCCTTTGGACCTACCGAGAGAGAAACTTCCCAAGGGCACGCTCCACCCCAGGCAGATCTTCCGGGGGGTGGTGGCTGGGGTCAGGGACTACGGGAACAGGATGGGGATCCCGACTGTGAACGGGGCGGTGTGCTTCGATGAGGGGTTCACGTTCAACCCCCTCGTGTACTGCGGAACGGTGGGGATCATGCCGAGGGATAAGGTGAAGAAGGAAATAAGGCCCGGGGACCTCATAGTGCTCGTGGGAGGAAGGACCGGAAGGGACGGGATCCACGGGGCGACGTTCTCCTCCGACGCCCTTTCGGAAGGGATACCCGGAGGGGTGGTCCAGATAGGGAACCCCATAACCGAGAAGAAGCTCGCCGACGTGCTCCTCAAGGCACGGGACAGGGGGCTCTACAGGGCGATAACCGACTGCGGTGGAGGGGGGCTTTCCTCGGCCGCCGGGGAGATGGGGAGGGAGGTCGGGATACTCGTGGACCTGGACAGGGTCCCGCTCAAGTACGAGGGACTGTCGTACACCGAGATATGGATATCCGAGGCCCAGGAGAGGATGCTACTTGCCGTCCCCCCAGAAAATTTGGAAGAGCTTCTGGAGCTGTTCTCGAGGGAGGACGTGGAAGCTACGGTCATAGGAAAGTTCACGGGGGACGGCAGGCTCAGGCTGAGGTACAGGGGCAAGCCCGTGGCCGATCTTGATATGAACTTCCTGCACAAAGGCCTTCCGCTTCCCGAAAGGAAGGCAGAATGGACCCCCCCTACCTATCCCGAGCCTGACTTCCCCCCTCCGAAGGACCTCACCGACGCCCTCGTCGGGGTCCTCTCCCGACCGAACGTGTGCAGTAAGGAGTGGATAATAAGGCAGTACGACCACGAGGTCCAGGGCGGGAGCGTGCTGAAGCCATTGGTCGGAGCCGAAAACGACGGACCCGGAGACGCAGCTGTCGTGCGGCCCGTCCCGTCGTCCAAGAAAGGGATAGTCGTCGCCAACGGCATATGTCCCAAGTTCGGGAGGATAGACCCGTACTGGATGGCGGCGTCCGCCGTAGACGAGGCCCTCAGGCAGATCGTCGCAGTGGGAGGGAACCTCGAACGCACGGCCCTCCTGGACAACTTCTGCTGGGGGACGCCGGAGGACCCCCAGCAGCTCGGGGGGCTGGTAAGGGCGGCTTCGGCCTGCTACGACTTCGCCAAGCTCTACGGAACCCCCTTCATATCCGGAAAGGACAGCCTCAACAACGACTACCTTCTGGACGGCAGGAGGGTCTCCATCCCTCCTACCCTCCTGATCTCCGCCCTATCCGTGGTGGAGGACGTGGGAAAGGTGGTATCCATGGACCTTAAGAGGCCGGAGGACCTGGTCTACATAGTGGGGGCGACCTACAGGGAGCTTGGGGGCTCGGAGTACTGGGGACTTATGGGTCACATAGGTAACTCCGTGCCGAAGGTGAGACCCGAAGGAAGGCAGGTGCTGAGGGCGGTCTCCCGTGCGATATCCGAAGGGCTCGTGAGGGCATGTCACGACCTCTCCGACGGAGGGCTCGGCGTAGCTTCGGCCGAGATGGCCTTCTCCGGAGGGCTGGGCCTCAAGCTCGACCTGAGGAACGTTCCGAGGGAGGGCGTGGAAAGGGACGATGAGATACTCTTTTCGGAGTCCAACTCGAGGTTCCTCGTAGAGGTGGCCCCGGAGCAGGGAGGAAAGCTCGAAAGGTTGCTTTCTGGCGTCCCCTTCGCCCTCGTAGGCCAGGTGACGGACGACGATGAGTTCGTGGTGGTGGGCCTGGAGGGCGAGGAGGTCGTGAGGACTTCGCTTGGAACCTTAAAGGAGGCATGGCAGGCCCCTCTCAGGGAGGTGTGAGGGGTGGTCCTGGACAGGTACATCCTGAGGGAACACCTAAGGCCCTTCCTCCTCTCGCTTTCGGTGCTCCTCCTCATACTCATGCTGGACACGATATTGGAGATGATGGACCTCCTGATATCCAAGGGGGTCCCTTTTTTTGTGGTGGGTCAGATAGCCCTCTTCAGCCTGGCCTGGATGTTGGCCCTGGCCGTCCCTATGGCCGTACTGGTATCCACCCTGATGGCCTTCGGAAGGCTCTCCGCGGACGGGGAGGTCCTGGCCATGTGGGCAGGAGGGGTAAGCCCCTACAGGATGCTACTTGCCCCCCTCGTCGCCTCGGCGACCTTAACTGTGGGGATGGTGGAGTTCAACGACAGGGTCCTGCCCGAGGCAAACCACAGGGTGAAGGTGCTCTTGGCCGCCGTGCACAGGAAGAGGCCGGCCTTGAGCCTCAAGGGGAGGGAGGGGACCTTCGTGGACTTCCCCGGATACAGCTTGCTCTTCCGTAAGGTGAAGGGGGAGAAACTATACGGGGTCACACTGTACGGTAGGGGGAAGGAGGGGATAACTACGGTGCTCAAGGCCAAGTGGGGCGAGCTTAACATCTCCCCCGACGGAGAGACCCTTACCGTGACGCTCCATCAGGGCGAGGTGCATCGGATGGACCCCAAGGAGCCGGAAAGGTACGTCCGCACCAATTTCTCCAAGTACGTCCTTAGGATATCCGGCCTCAGGATGGGGTTGAGGCTCGAGGAGGTGGGGAGGGGGGACAGGGAGATGAGCATAGGGATGCTCAAGGAAAAGATAAAGGAGCTTAAGGCGAAGGCGAAGAAGGCCGAATCGAGGATATCGGAGATAGCGCTGAAGCTCGGCATAAGAGGCGAGACCACAGAAGAGATATTGTCCCGCGCACGGGCCATTTCCCGGGGGAAGCTCGGAGGGATGCTCGCGCAGTTGGAGGTGCTCAAGTCCTACAGGAGGAGCATAAACAGATACGAGGTCGAACTTCACAAGAAGTACTCCATCCCGGCTGCCTGCATAGTCTTCGTCCTAGTCGGAATGCCCCTTGGTATAAGGGTCAGGAGGGGAGGACTTGGGGTGGGGTTCGGGCTGAGCGTGGGCTTCTTCGTGCTCTATTGGGCGTTCCTTATAGGGGGGGAGGAACTTGCTGACAGGATGCTGGTCTCCCCTTGGGCCATGATGTGGGCACCGGACCTGCTGATAGGTGCCCTCGGCATATACCTCCTTCTGCGCATGGGAGCTAAGTAGGTGCCCCTTAACGATATAACAGCTCGTACAATCTCCTCTGTCGTTCCATGGCCTCGAGGTAAACCTCATGTCTTTCAGGGTCCGGCTCGTAAGCCCTCCCCAAGAACTCCGGGGCCTCGGATACGTCCCGGATGGTGCCCGTGGATTCCAACGCCAGGAGGGCCGTGCCCCTGGCGGTGGCCTCGGGGACAGCGGAGAGCACGACGGTCCTCCCTAAGACGTCCGCAACCATCTGCGCCCAAGTCGGGGAGGACATGAGCGCCCCCCCGCTCGCCACGACCTCCTGGGCCTCTGGAAGCACTTCCCTCAGAAGCTCGTATATGAGCCCGAACCTGTACGCCACAGCCTCCATCCCGGCCCTTAAAAGGTCCAAGGGCCCGTGGTGGAGGGAAAGTCCCACCACGGCCATCCTGGCCTCACCCCTCCATCCCGGGCTCCTCTCGCCAGAAAGGAAGGGGAGCACCGTGAGCCCGTGGGAGTCGGGGGACATCCTCGAGAGGGCCTCCTCGGGGTCGTCGGGGACCCTCAGGAAGTTCCTGAGCCACACGTAGAGCCCTCCGCCCTCGGTGAGAGCCCCTCCCAAAAGCCCCCTCCTTCCGTCCACCCTGTAGTCCCAGAGTCCCCGTGGGAGCGGAACTTCACCCGTGTGCACCGCCCTTATAGCCCCCGTAGTCCCTAAGGTCAGTGCCACCCTCCTGGGGTCCGTACACCCGCTCCCTACGTTGGCAGCAGCCCCGTCGCCTATCGCCGGAAACCAGGGCAGGTCCCTGAGAGCAGGCCACCTACCGGCCCATCCCCTCCCGAGCCCGACGAAGGGGTGATTCGCATCCACAAGTTCGGGCAGCTCCTCCGGCCCGACCGGAAGGTGGGAAAGCAGTTCCTCGTCCCAAGAAAGCTCGTGCCTGTTTAAAAGCCCGGACCAGGAGGCCACGGAAAGGCTCTCCCCGGTCCTTCCGAAGAGCCTCAAAAGCACGAACGCCCCGAAGGAGAGCCAGAGCTTCACCCTTCTGAACTCCTCCCCCAAGGCACCTTCGGCCCAGAGGAACCTCGCAGGGAGGTAGCTCGTGTGGAAGGGAACTCCGGTGCGCTCGTAGAACTTGCCCTCGTCCAGGCTCTCCTTGAGCTTTTCGACCTCCCCCTCGTTCCTGACGTCCGCATAAGTATATATAGGGGTTAAGGGCCTGCCCTCCCCGTCCACACCTAAGACGTTCGAAACTATGGTGTCCATCCCGACGGCCACGAGCTTCCCGGAGAGCCCTCCCGCCTCCGCCAGGACCTCGTCCAGGGCGTCCACCAGGAGCCGGAAGAGTTCCTCGGGGTCCAGGACCGCCCCCCCGTCGGGCGTGGTCTTCAGTCTGTACTCCCTCCGGGCGGATAGGTCCTTTACGCTCCTCCCCAGGGAGTCGAAGAACATGGCCCTGAGGGCCGAGCTTCCCACGTCCAAGGCTAAGACGAACGGGGCCTCGGCCTCGCTCCTTTCCACCTCCGGGCTCATCTTCTCTCCCTCAACCTGTACAGCACCTCCCCCGCCTTCGGGAGCACCAGTATCCCCTCGTCCTCCCTGCCCATGTAGTCCTCGGGCCTGAAGGAGGATGGATCTATGTATCCAAGGTTCACCTTCTCGACCCTTTCCTTGGGTATCCCCGTGGCCAGGTACACCCGGACCCTGGGCCTCTCCACGCCCGTCCTCTCGTCGTACCATCCGAACCCCTTAAGGTGCGTGGAATGCGCCAGCACGCCCCAGGGGTAGCCCTTGAACCTGTCCCACTGCTTGAGGAAGTAGTCCCTCACGTGGTACCCTATCTCGTCCAAGATCTTGCCGTGGGTGTACGAGATCTCGGTTATGTGGGGTGCGTATATTATCACCTCCCCCCCGTCCGCCACCGCCGGCTCCACCTTGTACATCCCCTTTGCGGCTGTCCATATGTCGTCGTACATCTCGGGCATAACTGATATCACCTTCCTGAAGGGCTCGTCCACCCAGACTACGTGGACCTGGGCGGAAAGGTCCGCCGCCTCCTCGTACGCCTCCTCTGGCGTGCCCGTGTATAGCCCTGCCAGCCCACCGTCCTTGACCACCATCGCAAGGCAGTACTTGGGCTTATCCAGAAAACTTGCGGCCCTGTCTATAACCCTCCTTACCGGGGTGTGCTTGACCCCTATTATCTTGAGTATTGTGATGACAGCGCCGAGCCAGTGGGAGAAGTTTATGACCTCCCAGCCACCTATCCCGGGAAAGAAGTACTTGTTCCCCCCCGAAAACCCCACGACCTCGTGGGGGAACACAGGACCGCATATCACTATCCTATCGTAGTCCAAGACCATTTTGTTGAGCTTGACCTCGACCGGCATCTCCATGAGCCCGTCGGTGATTTCAGCTATCTCCGAAGCCGGTATGGTTCCCAAGGAGACGAAGGTGTCGGGCAGGTCCCAGCGGTGGTTGAATACCCTCACATCCCTGTACCTCCCCTCCCAGTCCTCGGGGGAGACGCCCACGAGCTTGTTTATGGCCTCCTGCGACATAGGGGGATGGGTGCCCAATGCTATGAGGTAGTCCAAAGCCCTCACATTCCCCGAAAGCAGCTCGTGGAACAGCCGGAACATCATAGGAATGGGTGCCGTCCTGGTCCCGTCGGGGATGATGAAGAGGACCCTCCTCCCGTCCAAGTCCCACTTCGAGAACGCTTCCTCGACTACCGACCTGATCTCTTCCTCCGAGAGGAGCCTATCTGTGTATCCCTTCCCGGCCATCTTCCCTCCTTCAGTCCTCGAGGCGGTAAATGCAAAGATAAAGCTTTCCTTGGCGAAGTGCAAGCTTTTACTCGGTAAAATAAAGCCTGCATCATCGATGCAGGCAACATCGTTCCCCATAGGAAGTATTACCTACATAGCCTTAACCCATGACCTTATCTTTAAGCGATGAAATCCGGGAGAGGCTCTCCCTAAGGGAAAGGTTCAGCTTCTCCAGAGCATCCCTGGGGTGGGCAGGCATATAGCAGAGGTGATATTGGCGGAGGTAGGAGCAGACATGAGCAGGTTCCCTTCCTCTGCTCATAGGGATTTGTCCTGGGAATCGGGTAGCATCTCAAACTTATCCTTCTGGGATTTAAGGTGGAAGACACCCACCATCAGGAAAGTAATATTCTTCCGGACAACAGGGTTCGTGACAACACCAAGGACCAGCAGATCTCCATGGATAGCTTTCACCAGGACAGTAATAATGTCCAATCCATTTATGTCCACCCCATGCACAACTTCCAAAGTCATAACATCCAATTAGATGACACCACGGTGCAAAAACCTCCTTTGGTAACATAATGACTAAGCCAACAATGATGACTAAACCAACAAAGATTCTCCCTCTCATGGCCTTCCCCCTCACTTTAATATAAACTTATCTATCTTCCCATAGCCTATGTTCTCTATGAAATATAGTGCTTGCCTGCCAAGACAGAAACCGAAATAATGTTCTGGAGGTCGGAAAGTCTCTATCAATTTCCCTTTCGGGTTCCATATGTCCATACTGGGCCCTTTGACCCGTAAAACAAACACCTGCCCCTCAGGCGTTACTTCCATATCCCCTACAGGGAAATATGCCCCTTCCTTCGGCTGAGATAGAGAAAGCTCTGGCTTTACCTCCCAGATTAGGTTCCCAGAAGGACTATATTTACGCAATATATAAGACGCCCGAAAGGCAAAATAGATATTATCTTGAGAATCTATCCCTATAAATCCCTCGGCCGCGATTATCCTTCTGAAGTCCTCAGATGTTCTCCTGGCCACGGCCACAGGCTCCGCTGGTTCCCCAAATTCTCCCAATAAGTTACCATCAAGATCATACTTACACAAGATATACTTTGCTTTGAATCCGACCTCGTTTAGATATACATTACCATGTGAATCTATAGCTATCTGCATAGGAGTTCCTCTTACGCTCGGGAAACGATATACTCTGTTCCCTTTGTAGTCGAAACCTTGGACTAATCTTATGTTTGGGTAACATAGGAAGATATTCCCCTTCCCATCTAAGGCAATATCCGAAGGTTCCCCACAGCATCTCTCTTTTACTCGAAGGTCCAAGATCGATATGAGGTTCCCTTGACCATTGTATATCTGGACCTGCCCTCCCTTGTCCAATATTAGAAGGTTGCCATGATCGTCCTCCACAGCTTCCAAAGGCATAAGGAAGAGATGTCTTCCTTTTTGATCCTTGGATAAACTCCATACCTTCTCCATACGAACACTATCGGCCCAAGTGGGGAGACATGTCACTGTCAGCAAGATAAAGCTCAATAGATACATAGCCCCTCCTTTCCTTGAACTTTCAGAAGTTGCTATAGATAGATTCTCCCCGTTCTATATCCATTTTACGCAAAATATACAAGGCCTGAAGTTTTCTATTCTCCGACGAGAACTTCCCCATAAAAGGCTCCAATATCCCCCTCACCAGCTCAAAATCCCTCCGACGGTAACACATCTTCGCCAACTTCAGCCTCGCCCATTCCGATGTCTCCCTCTCAACTTCGTTGGCAATCCTCTCATATTCGCCCAAGGAGGATAGGACGAAATTTACAGCCGATCTGAGGTCCCCCATGGCCTTATAGCAAGCCGCTATCTTCCTAAGATAAAGCACCCTCCC